>JABDJY010000060.1 GCA_013003285.1 Alphaproteobacteria bacterium
GATGGGGGATCTCGACCCCCTCGCGTTGGGCGACCTGCCAGATGGTTTCGTCCGGCCCGGCGCTGACCGCGCGGCCGTCGAGGGTGAAGCTGATTTCTTTATCGGTCATGACACCCCTAGGGTGCCGCGAGGCAGTGCGCCGTGTCTAGAGCCGTATCCGGCCAGAATGGCTTATTCTGGCCGGATACTGATCTAAATCTTACTTCGCCTCGATTAATTCGACCTCGAACAGCAGGGTCGCGTTGGGCGGAATGACGCCGCCGGCGCCTGCCGCGCCATAGCCGAGCGCCGGCGGGATGATCAGAGTGCGCTTGCCGCCGGGCTTCATGCCGGCGACGCCTTCGTCCCAACCGCGGATGACCCGGCCGGCGCCGAGGGGAAAGCTGAAGGGCTGGCCGCGATCGACCGAACTGTCGAACTTTTCGCCCTTGGCGCCATCGTTATAGAGCCAACCGGTATAGTGCACGGTGGCGTTCTGGCCGACCTTGGCCTCGGCGCCATCGCCCGCTTCGGTATCGATATAGCTGAGGCCACTCGACGTGGTGACGGTTTCCTGGGCATCGCTCATTTGCGGCACTGCCAGGAAAGCGGCGAACAGCATGAATGAGAGCAACTTCTGCGACCGGAGAAGGTAACGTCCGTATCTTTGAAACATTTCAAGGCTTTCCTCTGCATAAAAATCTACTCTGTTAAGTTAATTGGGCGTTTTTGTGGCGCCTAATGAACTTGCTGTGTGCGCCGCCGTCAAGACGCCGGACGCGATTGCCTGGCCGCGCGCCGGTTCCACATAGCGCCCCATGGCGTTGGTTTGCCGCAAAAAGCCGAACCTTTCGTAGAATCCCTCCTTGCCGAACACCGATGTCAGAAAGACCCGCTCGACCGGTAGTTTGGCGAGTAGCGCGCTGACCATCTGGCGGCCGACGCTACAGCCCTGATGCTCCGGCGCGACGACCACATCGTAGATCGTGGCGTAGTAGACGCCATCGGAGACCGCCCGCGCAGCGCCGACGATATTTCCCTCGTGATGGGCAAAGACCACGGCATGGCTATTGCGGAAGGCGGTGGCCAGTTCGAACGGTTTGCGCTCGAACAGCGGCGCGCGCGCCATCACGTCGGCGAGCCGCCACCAATCGATGCCGGAAATGTCGTGGGAAATCTCGTAAATGCTGTCCATGGCCTTGGTCCCGTAAAGCGTTGAGGGGAGGGGGACCGGCAACTGCACAAAAAAACCGCCGTGCATGGTGCCGGCGGTTTGCGATCTGCTGCGATTTTCGGTGGCTGTTACATCAGCCGCCACGCGCACTCAAACCCGCCGCCTCACCCCATCGCGGGGCGCGGTTCGTTACGGTTTTGAGATTGGTAGCTCGTTTCATCATCGCGGGCGCGCTTTTAGGCGAGGTGGAAATCGAAGTCAAGCGCGTTCCCTGGCAAATTGATTGAGCGCTAGAGGCGACCGCTCTAACATTGCTTTAAAACAATGACTGGCTAACCGAGGAGAGCGCGCATGGCGGGCAGCGACACGGCGGCATACTTGCCGGACGATCCGCGTTACGGGTTGAGTGCCGAAGAGCTTGACGCCTACTACCGCAGCAAGCCGGCGGAATGGGCGATTTATTGCTGGGACGCGCCGGACATGTTGGAGGTGCGCGGAACCTATCTGCAGGATCAGCGCCTCTATGTGGCCGCGTTCGGTGAACGGGTCATCGGCTATGGCCATTTTGTTTCAGACGATGGGCTGGACACGTTGGGCACGACCTTCTTCATGCAGCTCGACGATCGCGCCGCCGCCGAGGAATTTATCGCCGACGACCCTCTGAACAAGGCGGGCGTCTATGCGCGGTTCGATATTCACCGCTGGTCGAACAGTTTCCAAAAACGTCAGGCCGACTATCGGCGCAAGGGTCTGCAGCAATTCCTCTGCACCGGCTCGAAGATTACCGATACCGGCCCGCTGCTCGCTGCCCATCGCAACGACCATGAGCGCTATTTCAAGTCATATGACGATAGCTTTATTTTTCGCGGGCCGATGCGCTCGGCCGACGGTATCGACAATATTGGCACCGCCTTGATGCTGGAGCTGCCGGACCGCGCCGCGGCGGAGGCGTTTTGGAACAATGAGCCGTTCGTGGCCCATGACGGCTATCAGGACGATTCGCGAATCTACCGCTGGGTATTCGGCGACTAAGCGCCAGTGTTGCGCACTTCGTCGGGGAAATATTTTAAAACGCTGTCCATGGGGTTGGGCGCGGCTTGGCCGAGTCCGCAGATCGAGGCGTCGCGCATGGCCTGCGATAGTTCCGCCAACAGATCGGCGTCCCAGGTTTCGGCCAGCATCAGCTTGACCGCTTTCTCGGTGCCGACCCGGCAGGGCGTGCATTGGCCGCAGCTTTCATCCTCGAAGAACCGCATGAGGTTCAGGGCCGCGTCGCGCATGCTGTCCTGGTCGGACAGGACGACCACCGCGGCCGAGCCGATGAAACTGCCATGCTCTTCCAGCGTGCCGAAATCCAGCGGCAGGTCGGCCATGGTGGCGGGCAAAATTCCGCCCGACGCGCCGCCGGGCAGATAGGCCTTGAAGCTGTGCCCGTCGGCCATGCCGCCGGCATATTCGTCGATCAGTTCGCGCACGGTGATGCCTGCCGGGGCGATTTTGACTCCCGGATCCTTAACCCGGCCGGACACTGAAAAGGCGCGCAGGCCGGTGCTGCCCCGCCGGCCCTGACCGCGATACCAGTCCGCGCCTTTGTCTAGAATTTCACGGATCCAGTACATCGTCTCCACATTGTGGACCAGGGTTGGGCGGCCGAACAGACCGACCTGGGCGACATAGGGCGGGCGGTGGCGGGGCAGGCCGCGCTTGCCCTCGATCGATTCGATCATGGCGCTTTCTTCGCCGCAGATATAAGCGCCGGCGCCGCGGCGCAGGGTGATCTGACCGGGTTGGACGAGGCCGGCAGATTCCAGGGCGGCAATTTCGGCGTGGAGGATTTGGTGCGCTGCCGGATATTCGTCGCGCAGATAGATATAGACCGCGTCGGCCTCGACCGCCCAGGCGGCAATCAGCGCGCCTTCGAGGACCGTATGGGGCGCGGTCTCGAGAAAGTGGCGGTCCTTGAACGTACCGGGCTCACCTTCGTCGGCGTTGACCGCCAGCAGGCGCGGCTGGGGCGCATCGCGCACGAACGACCATTTGCGCGCTGCCGGAAATCCCGCCCCACCCATGCCGCGCAGGCCGGCTTCCATGATCGCGGCCTCGGTGTCGGCGGGCGTGCGCACGCCATCGCGGCACGCTTGGTAGAGAGCGTAACCGCCACTCGCCCGATAGGCCGCCAGATCGGGATAATCCGCCACAATCGGTGCGGTCTCGCCGGCGGCGGCAGCTTCGCTGACCGTTTGCGGGCTCGCCTTGTCGATGTGGCGATGGCCGACTTCGGCGACCGGCGCGCAATCGCAGCGGCCCATGCAGGGCGCCCGCACGATCCGCACTCCCGCCGGCGATTGGTCGGTCAGCGCTTGATGCAGCGCTTCACTGCCCGCCAGCGCGCAGGGCAGGCTGTCGCAAATCCGCACGGTGATCACGGCCGGCGGCGTCTCGTCCCCCTCCAGCAGCACGTCGAAATGGGCGTAGAAGGTGACCACTTCGTAGACTTCGGCCAACGCCAGCCCCATCAAGTCTGCCAGGGCTGTAAGGTGAATCCCTGATAGGCATCCGTAGCGGTCCTGGATAGCGTGCAGATATTCGATCAGTTCGCTGCGTTGGGGCGGATCTGCGGCGAGCAGCGTGCGAATGTCTTCGACCGCGCCGGGCGCGGGCTGGCGCCCCTTGGG
>JABDJY010000075.1 GCA_013003285.1 Alphaproteobacteria bacterium
ACCGAGGGTGGAGGGAGCTCGCCATTTTTCTCCGGTTAGGGGATTTTTGTTATTGAAAACGGGATGCAAGAAAGTGTGCAGCGCCCTATTTCACCGTTATGCAGGTGCATGTCGCGAGATGGTTGACCCGCTGCGACACGGCGCCAAGCAGAAACCCCTCAAGTCGGCCAAGACCTCGACTCCCCATAACGATCATATCTGCATTTTCGTGTTTGGCAGCTGCGAGAACAGCGTCGGCAGGTACTCCGTCGACAATCTTCACGTCGACATCCGTTGCACCGTGTTTCTCTGCAGCAGCACGTGCGCGATCGCAAACGAGTTGGCCGACCGCATCAAGAAACTCTTCAGTCATCTGCAAGGCGACCGGCACCTCGGCATATGATAGAGCCACCGTTCGTTCCGCTTCGGCTTCGAGCTTGGCGATAAGATCGGCGGGCGCGTTAAGTCGTTCACACAAAGAACGCAGGCCTACCATGGGTTCGCCGCGCAGAAGCGAATGCAGAATTAGCAAACGCGCTTTGTACTTGTCGGCCAGATCAGCAGCCAGTTCGACTGCCTTGTCAG
This sequence comes from Alphaproteobacteria bacterium, assembly GCA_013003285.1. Lineage (GTDB taxonomy): Bacteria > Pseudomonadota > Alphaproteobacteria > UBA6615 > UBA6615 > JABDJY01. The sequence continues at coordinate 565 of JABDJY010000075.1, forward strand.
CATGTTCCGATCCATCAGTCGGCACAATCAACGTTTTGATCATGGCTAGCCCCCTTTTTCGTTCTGTCCCGCAACGAAACTAGCACATATTGGTCTGGATTGGGCCTTTCCTGCCTGGGATTCGCGTCAAACGATTGAATCGTATGAGGTTACGCAGCCTGCAATGTAGCCAGGAACGCCCGCTTTTACCCCGAAGCAGACATCGGAGTATTCACGACCGGAATCGGGGGCAAACCTGCCGTAATACGCCGTGCGTGACTACGACCGAGTTTGACGGTGGTCTCAACTGATCGACGCAACCCTTTTCGGACATAAAGATGCGATTGACTTAGGTCATACCCCTAGAATTGAGCAGGGAGCAACGTTCCTACGTTAGTTGGTTCATGCTCTTATCGGTCATTTGGTTGCGGTTATTTAAGGTTGAGGTATCGCATTCCAATTCATCAATCCACCTGGTTAGTTGGGTAAATTGCACATATGCTAGTATGGGGCAAGTCGACTTATAAATATGTCCTTGCCCTGACGGCTGGGCTTGCCCTGGCGTTCCCGTTGCACGCTGAACCAGGCGAAGACATTTCAAATGGCGGAGCGAAGGTGATTCACCAAGGCTCCGGGAACTTCGTCATAGATCAGTCAAATTCGGTGGTTGGTAACAGTTCCGATAGCTCGGCTCGGTCAGTCAATTTGCGACAGGTCGTACATGGCTACGACCCCACCATTGATACAGACGTTCCACTTCATACCAATGTAACTTTAGACAACCGTGTTGGACGTCAGGTCGATAGCTCTGGCCGCGAGTACGCGCTCATTACTCTCTATCAGGTGGACCCGCCACTTGCGGATCTGCCGTCGCGGGAAGCCGGCATAGATCGCGGAAACGACATGAGAACTCCCGCGGATATGGTCAAGAGCACCTACTCTAACTATGTCAGCCCGGTATTCACCGACGATGCCGAACAGCACCCGGTGCCGAACCATCCCATTGGCCATTTCTTCGTGAAAATAGAGATCAGTGGATACCCAACGGTTCTCACAGGCATGACGACAATAAAACGCGCAGACGAGGAACTTGTCGAACTCACCTTGGGGCAAAGCCTTGGGGTCGGGGGAGTTCTCTTGATCCCGCAACCAGGCAGACTGAATTCTGCTGAAGAGGTCGTCAACGAATTGAAACTGCGCCAGAGGCGTCTTCGAGTGATCGACGGCCGATTTTATAAAGAGAGCCCAGGAGGAGGTAATGTCGGACCAGAGTATGTGATCGAAGACGGCAACGTAGTATTTGCTCGTTTTAAGGTGCCTGCGAAAAACGCCAAGGATGCTCTCGCGATGTTCGTCGAATTCATTGGACGTGAGCAGCACAAAATCTTCGGATCGCTAATCAACCGGCCATATAAGGGTACAGGCGCTGGTTGCGCACCGTTTGCGATGGCTTGGCTGAAAGCCTCCGGAATAATTCCGTTCGTTGTAGAACCCGAACTCTCGCGTCGTGTTGATGACATGACCGGTGAGCCAACAGGGATGTCAGATCTATGGCAGTATCTACTCCGGACCGCGCACATACCTTGGGCCGATATTGGTTGCGATAGGCGGTTGGGTGCCGACCAAGCGATGCCCGCCAAATACACTGCTTACGATCATCTCTTTCACAATGAAAGAAAGTCAGATCTTCGGAGCGCAATCCCGGGCCTCGCGGAAAAGATCAGGAAAGATCGAGGCAGCGTCGTTTCTACTCTGTTTGCTTTCGGTGCGTTAACACCGTTACGCGACTTGATAGTTGCGAGCAAACGCAAGGATCCGAATGATGTTAGAAATTATAAATGGGCAAGCGATGGCGAAGGATTCAACGCTCAGTTTTGGGATAACGCCCGTTTCTCGCGATGGATTAAGCAACTTTGGCAAAGTGACCCAGCACCGGACGGGATTGAGTTGGAAAGGGAAGGTCGGTTTATTGGTATCAGCGTGGACCTCATGAAAGTGCCACGCCAGACTGAACCATTCTTCAAAGAGGCGGATCGCATAAAATCAATGACCAAGCGCGTGGGGTTTCGCTTGTCGAAGTCATCCACCTGTCGGGATATATTTGGTTTTGGAGTGCAGTGATCTGTCGATTACCCTTTGTCAGTTAGCAACCAGCAGTAGTGAACCGTAGCCCGCCGAGCGTGGAACAAAATCACATCGATATTTATTGCGAGCGCATTGGGCCCGATTTCTGGGCGGAGCCCCTAAATGCCATCAGCAATCTTGGCTTCATCGTCTCTGCGGCCTTGCTAATTTTATTTCTAAAACGTCAGAAACATACACCTGACGACGATGCGGCTTATTGGGGCCTTATCGCACTAGTATTCTTGATTGGCATCGGCAGTGGACTCTTTCACACCCTGGCGAATCGATGGGCCATGTGGGCGGATATCATTCCGATCACCTTATTTATCGTTGGCTACTCATATCTGGCGTTAAGGCGCTTTGTGGGCATCAGCATAGGGCTAAGCTTGTTTGGGGCAGCCTTTGTTGTTGCTTTAACAGCCGCACTTCCCGCACTAACCGCCTTACGCGGCAGTACTTACTTGCCGGCGGTGATAGGTATGTTCGCCGTCGGATTATTCCTGCGAGTTTCGGACCAGCCGCGAGCGGTCGCAAACTCAATATTAGCTTCAGGGTGCATTTTTGCGCTGTCATTAGGGTTCCGTACTTTAGATGGACCGCTTTGCAATATTCTTCCGAACGGGACACACTTTCTTTGGCATTTTCTGAACGCCATAGTTCTCTACATTTTAACTCGCACTATGGCTCAAGTTACGGAATCGCAAGTCCGCGACTAGCCGATCTGGCAAGTGTCAGATTTGTTGGTCGGCCAGCCGTGATTTGCAGCAACCGATGTCCGGAAATGGCTAAAAGCCGCCGTCAGCGGCCGTTCCCTATCACGACCTGTTTCCACCTAAAAGCGGACATGGATAGGTCTGAGACTAAGTTTAGTCAGCCCCCCAGGGGGCTGTGATCAAATCCGTTGTTTGACGCCATGCCTTAACCGGCCACGCGCGATATCTCCGAATTGGGCAGTTGGCGGCGATACGTCGCGACGCGTTAGCCAATATGGGCTATGCTCTGCGGAACCCGTAAGAACACAGCGAAAAACGTGCCCAAGCTGCTGTCACCAGACCAAGTCGCGCAATACGAAACGGACGGATTCGTCGCGCCGATCCGGGCCTTTTCGCCCGAGGTGGCGGCTGACATTCGCGCCAAACTCGAGGCGTTGGAAGCCGCCGAGGGCGGGCCGCTTTCGGGCACGCTGCGCTTCAAGCCGCATCTGCTTTATCGTTTTCTCGACGAGGTGGTTTACGACAGACAGGTTCTCGACGTGGTCGAGGATGTGATCGGGCCGAATATTCTGTGCTGGTCGTCGAGCTTTTTTACCAAGGAGGCGCGTGATGCGGCATTCGTGTCGTGGCACCAGGATTCGACCTATTGGGGACTGAGCGAGCCCAAGGTGACGTCGGCATGGATCGCCCTGACCCCCAGCACACGAGCGAACGGCTGTATGCGCGTGATCCCCGGCAGTCACATCGGCGATCAGATCAGCCACACCGATACCCACGCGCCGGACAATATGCTGACCCGCGGCCAGGTGATTGATGCCGAAATCGACGAGGGCCAGGCGGTCGACATCGAATTGCAACCCGGTGAAATGTCGCTCCATCATGTGCGCCTGGTTCACGGCTCCGAGGCAAACACAACCGACGACCGCCGGATCGGGTTCTCTATTCGTTATATTCCACCGGACGTTTATCAAACCACCCGGCAGCGGGACAGCGCGTCACTGGTGCGCGGCGTCGATAATTTCGACCATTTCGAGCATGAGCCGAAACCAGCGGCGGATTGCCACGCCGACGCCCTCGCCTGGCATGCCAAGGCGACGGAAATTCATAGCTAGTTCCAGGCTAGGGCAGGTCGATTAAACGTTGAAGCGGAACAGGATCACGTCGCCGTCCTGCACCACATAGTCCTTGCCCTCTTGGCGCAGTTTGCCGGCGTCGCGCGCACCTTGTTCGCCGCCGCAGGCCATATAGTCGTCGTAGCTGATGGTCTCGGCGCGGATGAAGCCCTTTTGGAAATCGGTATGGATGGTCCCGGCCGCTTCCGGCGCCAGCGCGCCTTTAGGGATGGTCCAGGCCCGCGATTCCTTCGGGCCGGCGGTCAGAAAGGTGACCAGGTCGAGCAGACGGTAGCCGGAGCGGATGACCCGTGCCAGCCCGGTTTCGGTCAGGCCCAGGCCTTCGAGGAATTCGCGCTGTTCTTCGGGGTCGGACAATTGCACGACCTCGGCCTCAATTTCGGCCGACACCACGACGCATTCGGCGCCCTTCTCGGCGGCCATGGCGGCCACTTTTTCAGACAGCTCGTTGCCTTCGGCGGCGGATTCTTCATCCACATTGCAGACGAACAGGACGGGCTTCGAAGTAAGCAGTTGCAGGCGTTGATAGTCGGGTTGCAGGTCGGGGGGCACATCGACAGTGCGCGCCGGATCGCCATTGCGCAGGGCCTCCAGCACCAGCGATATGATTTTGAGTTGCGCCTTGGCGTCCTTGTCGCCACCGCGCGCGCGTTTCTCGGCCGTCTCGGCGCGTTTTTCCATGCTTTCAAGATCGGCCAGCAGCAGCTCGGTCTCGACCGTCTCGGCGTCGCGCACCGGATCGACCGAACCCTCCACATGGGTCACGTCGCCGCCCTCGAAGCAGCGCACCACATGGCAGATGGCGTCGACCTCGCGAATATGGCCGAGAAATTGGTTGCCCAGCCCTTCGCCCTTGCTGGCGCCGCGTACCAGGCCGGCGATATCGACGAATTCCATATAGGTCGGCACCACCGAGGCCGATTTGGCCAGCGCGGCGATGGCGTCGAGGCGTTCGTCGGGCACGGCGACCCGGCCGGCATTGGGCTCGATGGTGCAAAAGGGATAGTTGGCGGCCTGCGCCTGCACGGTGGCGGTCAGGGCGTTGAAGAGGGTCGACTTACCCACATTGGGCAAGCCGACGATACCGCAATTGAAACCCATACTAATCCCCTCGGATTTTGGAAAAGGCGCGGCTCAAGGCGGCGCCGAGAGAGGTGTGCGGTTCTTCCGGTGTTTCGGCTGGATCGGGCGAATTGGCCGGTGCCGTGTCCTGGCGCAGAGGCTTAGGCGCGGCTTCCCTATCGGAATCGGGAGACGGTTTTTTGTGCGGCTTGCGCCCGGTTCCGGTTGCCTGCTGCACCGCCATGGTGACCTGGCTCATGAAGTCGCTATCGCGTCCGGCCAGCAAGGCTGGCAAGGCCTCGGCGATGGCGTCGAGTTCGGGCTCGACCCATTTCATGTCCTGCTTGGAAAAATCGCCGAGCACGTGATTATGCACCTTGTCCTTTTCGCCGGGATGACCGACCCCGAGGCGCACCCGCACATAATCGGGTGAGCCCAAATGGGCGTGGAGGCTGCGCAGGCCATTATGGCCGGCATGACCGCCGCCGCGTTTAACCCGAATTTTGCCGGCGGCCAGATCGATCTCGTCTTGGAAGACGATAATGTCCTCGGGGGGGATCTTGAAAAACCGCGCCGCTTCTCCCACCGCCCGGCCGGACTCGTTCATGAAAGTGGTGGGTTTGAGCACCAGCACCTTTTCGCCGTCGATTGTGCCTTCGAAACTATCGGATTGGAACCGCGCGCGCGGCGCCGACAGGTTGTAGCGGCGGACGATCTCGTCCGCCGCCTTGAACCCAATATTGTGGCGATTGTCGCGGTATTTTGGCCCGGGATTTCCGAGCCCGACCAGCAAACGCATGCCAAAGAACTCCGGTGGCGCGACCTCTAGCTGTCGTCGTCGTTGTCGCTGCTTTCGCCGCCTTCGGTGCCCTCTTCATCACCCTCGGTGCCTTCGACGCCTTCTTCGCCTTCTTCGCCCTCTTCACCCTCGACGACCTCTTCCTCGATCGCGACCGTCGGTGCGGCGATGGTGGCGATCGTGAAGTCACGGTCGTCGATGGTCGGCTGCACGCCGTCGGGCAAATTAACTTCGGAGATATGAATACTGTCGCCGACCTCGCGGCCCGTCAGATCGATCACGATCGCGTCGGGAATGGCGCCGGCGCGGCACATCACCTCGACCGAGTGACGCACGATGTTCAACACACCGCCGCCCTTCAGACCAGGGCTCTCCTCTTCGTTCTCGAACAGAACCGCGATATCGATGTTGAGCCGGGTCGATTCGGTGACCCGCAAAAAGTCAGCGTGCATTGGCACATCGGTGACCGGATGAAGTTGCAGATCGCGGCAAAGCACGCGCTCTTTATTACCGTCGCAGTCGATGTCGTAGAGGGTTGCGAAGAACCCCGGCTTTCTGATTTCAATACCCAGCGCTATTGGATTGATGGTGATCGGCAATGGGTCTTTATTCGCCCCATAGACCACCGCCGGAACGGTCCCCGCCCGACGTGCAGCACGAGCGGCCCCCTTGCCGACCCGTGTGCGCGCTTCAGCGCTGAAAGTTAATGTCTCTGTCATGTCTAAGTCTCCGTTTCCGGCCGACGGCGATTACGCTTTTGTCGGCCGATGGGTCGATCCGGCTATGCCTCCAAGGGTGCTGCTGCCGGTCCAGGTCATTCGGGGCGTGAAATTTTGCCCGCGAACTTAATTAAACAAACTCGATACCGATGCCTCTTGGCTAATTCGGTTGATGGCCTCGCCCAACAGGGGCGCGACCGTTAGCTGGCGCACATTATTCGCCAAACGGACCGCCTCGGTCGCTTGGATCGAATCCGTCATCACCAGGCGTTCCAACGGCGATGCGGCCACGCGGCCAACGGCACCGCCCGACAATACGCCGTGGGTGACATAGGCATCGACCGATTTCGCGCCGTCATTCATCAAGGCCACCGCGGCGTTGCATAAGGTGCCGGCGCTGTCGCAGATATCGTCGACCATGATGCAGTGGCGACCGGTGACGTCACCGATGATATGCATCACCTCGGAAACGCCAGCCTGTTCGCGGCGCTTATCGATGATCGCCAAGTCGGCGTCAAGCCTCTTTGCCAGTCCCCGCGCGCGCACAACGCCGCCCACATCGGGCGATACCACGACCAGTTCGGAGCCGTTATAGCCGTTGCCAATATCTTCGGAAAAAAGCGGGCCGGCGAACAGATTATCCACCGGAATGTCGAAAAAACCCTGAATTTGGCCGGCATGGAGGTCGAGGGTGAGCACCCGGTCGGCGCCGGCATTGGTGATCAGGTTAGCCACCAATTTGGCCGATATGGGGGTGCGCGGCCCGGTTTTGCGATCCTGGCGGGCATAGCCAAAATAGGGGATTACCGCGGTGACCCGGCGGGCCGAGCCGCGCCGAAGGGCATCCAGGGTCACCAGCAGTTCCATCAAATTATCGTTGGCCGGATAGGAGGTCGACTGGACCACGAACACATCCTCGCCACGGACATTCTCCAAGATCTCGACAAAGACCTCCATATCCGAGAACCGCCGTATCGACGCCTTGGTCAACTCGATGTTCAGATAAGCCGAAATCGCCTCGGCCAACGGGCGATTGCTGTTACACGCCAGCACCTTCATTGACCTGTCCCCGGAATGTTGGACGGCGCCGCTATTTGTGAACAGGCGCCGTCGGTCGAATAAGTATTATCTCAGCCCCCGCACGGTCTATCACCGGGACTTGCGGGCCGGAAACTATCAATCCGCCCCCGGCGTGTAAACCAGCAAAAAGCTAGATTTCGCCACTGGTTAACGATTGTCAGACCGGTTATCCCGGGGGTGGCTGAATGCCTTGGCTCCAGTCGATCTGGCGGACCATTTCGGCGATGCCGACAGCACCCGCCAGGGCTGCTTCATTGGCGATTAGCCCCCAGTTTCCGTCGAGACTGCCAACCGGTACGGGACGCGCCTGGGCGATGGTGCCGACCTCGACGCCGAAGGGGTCCCACACGGTCCAGGCGATATCGACGATTTGCTCTCCGCCGCGCACGCCCCCGACGGTTACCGTGCCTGTGACGATAAGGCTATCGGCGGCGGCTTCCGGCGCTAATTCAAGGCCGGTACGGGGCAGTAACTGCTCGATGGCGGCGCGCAGGCGCGAATTGCCGTCCCCCGGCGCGCCGGCGACATCGCCGACATGGAGCGGTGGCGGCACCGCTTCGGCCGGCGGCTCATCGCGGATTAGCGCCGCGATATCACCCGCCGATCGCGCGAACGCGGTGTGCGAGTCCAGCTTGGCCGGCTGGCCCGCGGCGTTGCGCAGCGATTGGACGACCGTGCCAACCTCGTCGCCCTGCTGGGTCCGTAGGGTCCAGATCAGCGCCGGCGGGGCCGGCGGCGTGCTGAAATGGCCTAACAACAGATAGCTCGACCGGCCAGTGCCGCCATAGGTGGCCGGAACGTTCTGGGCGTGCAGGGCGCGCACCATATCCCGGGTCAGCAGTTCGAGCGGCGTGCCGCCGCGGTCGGTGACCGGGAGAACCGTAATCCCCTGGCCGTCGGTGAGCCTCAGAAGGTCGCTCGGCGGCGCGCCGTCATGGCTGAAAGGCTTCGGCAATGGCTGGCAGGCGGCCAGCAGCGCGGCCGCGATGATCAGGCTAAAGCGCACAGCTGAATAACATCGCGACGATGAAGAGCAGGAACAGGTTGATCAGATAGGGCATGCGATCACCTTTGTCCGGTGAGGGCGATAACCGACAGGTTGCGGCCATAATCGGGCTCGCCGCGATGGCAGGTGCGGCGATAGCTGAACAAATTTTCATCGGCATAGGTGTCGGCGCCCAAGGCGCTTGCGGCCGAAACGCCCGCGGCATCCAGGCGCGACAGCACATAACCGGCAAGATCGAATTGCAAATGGCCGTCGCGGCGTCCCGGGGCGAAGAAGCGGTCGTTGGCGGCGTCCTGTTCCTGAAACGGTGCGGGAAACTCCGCGCCGACTTCGTAGGAGTCCTGGCCGATGCAGGGGCCGACCACCGCGGTGATACCGCTTGGTGTGGCGCCGAGGCCGACCATGGCCTCGACGGTTGCCTCAATGATCCCGTCCATTGCGCCGCGCCAGCCGGAATGGGCCGCGCCGATCACCTGGTTCTGGGGGTCGGCCAACAGCACCGGCGCGCAATCGGCGGCCAAAACACCCAAGGCAATGCCCGGTACCGTACTCACCAGAGCATCGGCCCGGGTGTCGCTCGTCGTTTCCGTGCCGTCCTTGACGGTCACGACGTTTGCCGAATGGATTTGATAGACCGTGCGCAGCGCATCCTCGACCAGTCCCACCTCGCGCATCGCCCGCTGGCGATTCTCATGAACCCGCGCCTTATCGTCATCCGACCCCAATCCGCAATTGAGCGAGGCGTATATGCCTTCGCTGGCGCCGCCACGGCGGGTGAAAAACCCGTGACGGATATTGTCGGCGGCGGCAAGGGGGGCGGCGGTCAGTCGCATCAACTTGAATTTGCCTCTTCGGACGTAAACCCGGCGGGCGGCAGGGTCCCCCGGGACCCAATCGCCAGGACTTTGAACAAAGTGCCCATTTGCGCGTCGCCGATCAAGCGTTCGAGCGCGGTCTCGATGTCGGTTTTCTGCGCCGGTGTCGCCGTGGCGGCGAGGGTGGCGGCGCGGGCCTCGATGCCCAAGCGGTGCAGGAATTCGCCTTGGTCGATCGGTCCCCAGCAGACGGCGCCGGCCGAATGGACCGCGGCGGCCAGTGCATTGAAATCCACATGGGCGGTCAAATCGGCTGCGCCGGGGTTCTCCAAAACCGGCGCATAGTCGTGCGCGCGAACCGCCTGCAACGTGTCGCCCACCGCCGGGCCGGCATAGCCGTAATCGATGATCAGGGCGGCGCCCGCATTGGAGCGGATACGCCGGGCGATTTCGCTGGCGATCTGCTGTGAGGCGGGAGAGGATTCGGCGATCGCGCCGTTCGTTGCCGCGGGCTGGTTTTGGCTGGGATCGGGCGCGGGCGCGAGGGTGAAAACGAATGCCGGGGCGGTGTCCGAAGCGTTCGGTGCTAGATCGACCAATCGTTGGCGCCAGCCGCCGTCCCGGTAGACATAATGTTCGATGGGCAGGGCGTCGAAGAATTCGTTGGCGATGAATATCGCCGGCGCCATGGGCAAATCCTCGACGCGGTCGTGCCAGGTCACGTCAATATTGGACAGGGTCTCGCCTTGGCGTTGGCGCAGAAGGGGGCTGGTTTCAACCAGATGGACGCGCGCCGCCGCGCGGCAATCGGGCAGGGTCTCGAGCGCGCGCAAGGCATCGGCCATCAAGGTGCCGCGCCC
>JABDJY010000080.1 GCA_013003285.1 Alphaproteobacteria bacterium
TATTGTCATTTGCCCAGTTCGAGCGCGAGGTCACCGGCGAGCGTATCCGCGACAAGGTTGCAGCGTCTAAGCGAAAGGGCATGTGGATGTGTTAAACGCAGAACGATTGGCCGCTGTCGCTCTCAGCGAAGACGAACAATTTAGGCGTCCTGACGATAGCTCCCAAATGGCTGAAAACGAGGCGTTTGTCATAAGCCAGTCAACAATTCCAGAAATCAGCGATCTGTTTAACCCGCAATCAAGGTCGGTCGGCAAAAATGTGGATCCGAACCTTCATGATGTGCCATCAAATCGCAGTGTTTTGGTTGAACCAATGCGCGAGGAACAAGCAGCCCTTCAAGAGACAGAATTCTTGGATTCGGCCGTCGTCGCAGCACCTAACCAGACTGAAAATCAACGCTTGAAAAATCCGCTATTGATTACTGATCTCACCGCGATTGCACAGGGGAGTGGGCTTCCTTTTCGGGAAGAAATCGTTGCTAAAGAATCACCATTGTTGCCAGAAACGAGTCCAGCAAAAAATCAAGTCGAGACTATGGACGAGACTGCCTGGCGAGTTCAGCTAATATCCCTTAACAGCGAATCGAAAGCTGAGGCAGCCTGGGCAAAGCTGCAGCGGATAAACCCCGACTTGCTGAATAATCTGTCGGTGCAAATACAGCCAGCCGAACTGCCAAAGGGCACATTTTATCGCGTGCAAGTTGGACCTTTAGTCGAACGAGAAGCCGCGGACTCATTATGTGAAGCTTTGAAGTCGAGGAATCAGGACTGTTTGATCGTTGGCCCCTGATGGCGTGGGGATGGGGACAACACGATTCACGTCCAGGGCGTAGCAGCCCGCAAAGCAGACTGGGACCCGATCCGCCGAAACCATCAAGGCCAGCGGTTCTAAACACCGCATCAACAGGCCTGACACAGGACTGCACTCGACCAACGGATCAACTCAGGAAAGTCCTCGCAAACAGCGAGCCATCCACACAGGACGTGGATTTGTCGATGTCCGATTTCTGACCGATTACGTCTGGTTTCTGGGCTAAAGCTGCCGCGAATCGCGTTTAGGCTTATTATTTAGATTACACAGTTAGTGACATCTAATAAATCTATGCTGTTGAAAAGAAAAAATAGTCTGCAAGTGTTTGGTGTCTTATGCCTGTCGGTCATCCTGTTAGTAGGAGAAGCGCCGCTGGCCAGCGCCGAACAGATAAATTTCAAAAGAACTTGAAATATTGAAATCAGCGAAATCATATTTAGGTATTTCCGAGAGTTTTATGCTTTCAATTACAACTAAAATGAGAATATACGGGCAAATTTGCGTCGCCTAAAGGTGTAGGCCAGAATCTCGGTTTAACTTAGACGTGGACATCAAAACACGCTAACGCAGCGTTAACCAATTAGAGACCAGATTCACGAAAAACGAATATCGCAACATCGTTGCTGACCTTCTCTAATAGGTCGATAAATAATTATTTGTCGTTGTAAACAGCCCGTGTGTGAGGGGCTGTTTTTTGATCCCGATATTGCCGTTTCTGTACTCAAGCTCAGGAGCTAGAAATGTCCGGTGTTGGGGGCAAAGCAGTCGTGATCTGACATGGGCGATGACGGCGGCTTTTAGCCAAAACCTGCCCTTCAGAAAAATCTAATATAAAGACTAGCTAAGCATCTATCCCCCTCGCATATCTGCGCACGGAAACTCTAAACTATATGGACATTAGTGCTGACTTCAGTAATTTTCTGCAATAAAATTATTTATTATAATATAATATTTGTTTCAAATTGTATTTGATAATTTTTATAATTAATGAATTTTAGTAATGCTACTTTATATTTAGGGTAACAGAAAAAACCAATCATGGCTGGCCGTTCTTTGCTTGATATCCGCAACGGTCTCTGTTCCTAGGAGGGTGGCATGACCAGTCTCGAAGCGTTTGGAAACTTTCACAAGATCGGCGCCGTTCGGACGAACGAAACTCCCGTAATACGTTCGCAGGAGCCCAAGAGCGACCAGGCAATCGAAAAGGGTAAGAAAGAAGAGAATCAGCCCCAAGAACAGCGTATCGAATTGCCCACGAAAGCCATTCATGCACGCCTCAACTACGACCAGGACGCGGACGAGGTGATCGTCGAAATCCTCAATCCCCAGACCGGTGATGTTCTGCAAAGATTCCCAGCCGAAGAGCTTCCCGACGATATTCGCACCTCGATTAGCGAAGCTGGCTCACTGGTTAAAACTTCCGCTTAATTACACAGATTTTTTCTAGGAAAGCTGCAGGATGGTCGCAGAATACCGGCGGTTATTATTTTCATCCAGTGAGTTGGAAAGCGCCATAGTGGCATTTAACCGGGAGAAATCTCGGAAGTTGCCAGTCGGCGATATCGCGGTGATAGAAATTGTGGATGAGCCAAACTTAAGGGCGCGGATACGCATCGGGAACGCTTACGACAGTTCGCAAGATCAAGAGGTTGATCTTGAAGCTGAATATCTTGTCGCAGCGATGTTGTATCATTGCAGACAGCAGCAGATTCCTGTGCCTAAATCGCCAAAGAAGATTGTGAAGCGATCAGACCAAGGGGTCGAAATGAGCTTTTCGATCAACGCTGATTCAGATTTGGCCCAAGAACAAACTCAGTAAATCAAACCTTCGGATGAGGTTGTCGCGGCCCGTGAGGATTTCACACCGACATCGCTCAAACAGTAAGAGGCAATAACGTATAATTAAGAAGCATTGCGCTAAAACAGCGTCATGCCTGATGCTTCCAGAGATCTCGTCGCCAATACCAATGGCGAAATTACACGCCTCGTCGAACGGCTCCACCGCCGTTACCTCGATTTGATCCGCTATGAGTTGAGCAAACTCGGTATCGACGAAATTAACTCGATGCAAGCTTTGCTGTTGATGAACGTCCAGGATAGAGATGTCACGATCCGCGACCTGGTCGATCGCGGCTATCATGTTGGCTCGAATGTGACCTATAACGTCCGTCAGTTGGTTGATTGCGGCTATATTATCCAAAACCGTTCAGAGCACGACCGCCGCTCGGTGCGAATTCATGCCACCGAGAAGGGTCAAGAGTTATGTAAGAGCTTACTCGAGTTGGAAATGCATCATGCCAGTTCCATTATTGGCGAGCCCAATGATATTGAATCAGCCCGTAAGTATCTGCGCGAACTCGAGCGCATTTGGTCCGACAGCATCCAATTCGGTCGGGGATAAGTAAACTCTAGAAAACTGTTTGTTCTCTAACTCAGCCTCTATCGTGCGTGCAGATAAGTCTTCTTTTAAGAGGCAAGCCAAGACCCCAAGCGGTAGTGTTTACGATGTCCTGTGTGGGTCCAGGCTGTGTGGAAACGCGTTCGCTGTTATGATTCTCCCGATCCAATTGGGGGAGTATCTGATGAAGCGATTTGTCGAGGGTGTGGACCGCAACCAGGCGACATTGTTTCCCGAGCGGTTGGACGATTGGGTCGGCGAGGACAATGCGGTCCGGGTGGTCGATGTCTATGTCGAGGGGCTCGATCTGGGCGGCCTGGGCTTTGACCGGGTAGAGCCTTCGGCGACGGGTCGGCCGGCCTATCATCCGAGCGTGTTGCTGAAGCTTTATATCTACGGTTATCTCAACCGGGTGCAGTCGAGCCGGCGGCTGGAGCGCGAAGCGGGGCGTAATGTCGAGGTGATGTGGCTGTGTGGGCGGCTGGCACCGGACCACAAGACGATCGCCGACTTCCGCAAGGACAATGGCCCCGCTATCGGTAAGGTCTGTTCGCAGTTCGTCGCTCTGTGCCGCCGCTTTGATCTGTTGGCCGATGCCGGCGTGGCGGTCGATGGTAGTAAGTTCAAGGCGGTGAATGCGCGTGACCGAAACTTCACGGCGGCGAAGATGGCGCGACGCATGGCGCAGATCGAGGAAAGTGTGGCGCGCTACCTGCATCAACTCGACAGTGCCGACCGTCAGGAACCATCGCTGGCGCGCACCACCAAGACCGAGCGTCTGCACGACAAGATTGCCAAGTTGCGCGAGGAGATGGCGCGCCTGGGAAAGCTTGAGGCCGCGCGGTTGGCGGCCCCGGACCAACAGATCTCGCTGAGCGACCCCGATGCCCGTTCCATGGCCACCAGCGGGCGCGGGTCCGGCATGGTGGGCTATAACGTGCAGAGCGCGGTGGATACCAAGCACCATCTGATCGTCGCCCACGAGGTGACCAATGTGGGCAGCGACCGCGCGCAACTCTCAAATATAGCCACGCGGGCGAAGGCTGCTTTAGGTGCAGACGCGCTGGATGTGGTGGCCGACCGGGGCTACTTCTCCGGCGAGCAGATAGTGGCTTGCGAAGAAGCCGGCATCACGGTCACCCTGCCCAAGCCGCAGACCTCGGCCAACCGGGCCAAGGGCCGCTTCGTCAAGGGCGACTTTGTCTATGTGAGCGCGGACGATGTCTATGTGTGCCCGGCCGGCGAGTGTTTGAGCTACCGCTACACCACCGAAGAAAAGGGCCTGACCCTGCACCGCTATTGGACCAGTGTGTGCCAGAGCTGCGCCCTCAAGGATCGCTGCACCAGCGGCAAGGAGCGGCGCATCACGCGCTGGCAGCACGAGCACGTTCTCGAGGCGGTCGAGCAACGTCTCGACAAGAACCCCGACGCCATGCGCGTGCGCCGCGAGACCGTCGAGCATCCCTTTGGGACGATCAAGTCATGGATGGGATCGACCCACTTTCAAACGAAGACGCTCAAACGAGTCGCCACCGAGATGGCCTTGCATGTGCTGGCCTATAATCTCAAGCGGGTCATCAACATCATTGGCATCGGCGCGCTGATCGCAGCACTACAGGCCGCATAGGCGTTCGCCGGCTTCTATTTGTACCCGTATCCGGCCATAACACGCTGACAATCGCAATATCCGGCCGATACACCCCCACCAGGCGCAAAACCGGAAAATCCGTCCCGACAGATCAGCCGAACTCAAAGACGCGCCACCAAACCAAAACAGCGAACGCGTTTCCACACAGCCTGGGTCATTACCGGTCGTGAAATTGGTCGGCGGCTGAATTGGGGTGTAATGCGGTCGGAATTGGCAGCCCTCACCGACGGCCGAAATATAGCCAAAAATTGATATTCTGAATACATGTAAACACCAATCGTTTGACAGTCTGGTGTCTATCATTCGGCGAGAAATATTTAAGATTTGGAAAATTAGGAACCAACATGTGGAGGTTTTTAAACTCGGTTACACCAAAGTAATTCATCAATATCCAATTAGTTCATGTATTTTGCGAATGTTCTCCACCGATATGTCTTTAGCAACAACAAAACATAATCCACCATCAAATATTTTGACGACTTTTTGAGAATTAAACGGCAATGGGATTGATGTATATTTACAATATTCTATAATTATATCTAACAATGCTTCACCAAATAGATCAACGGTTTTGAAATTTCCATATTGGTCATTGATATATTTAATCTTAATCATTTCTCCTGGAAAAAATTCTATAATTATACTTTCTTTATTTATTTGCGGAACTCGAGAATTAGTCGCATATACATGAGACATTATAATCTCGCGGACCCTTTTTTTATTAAAAACTATGTATCGAATTTCTGGGATCACATCATTACTCCGATCCGTAATTACGATTCGCCGAACATATGGTTATCGCTTCTTCACCGAACGGGGTGAGTGAATGAGGGACAATTGGTGGTTTCTAGGAACGCCCGCAATATAGAGAAAACTCGTTAAAATAGTACAAATATCGCATTTATTCTTGAATATGATGTTACCGTACAATAGTAAATTTTGGGCTACTGCATACAGCATTCGCTGGTCGCGCCCTATTCATCATCGCATTTCTACGTCGGGAAAGGGTCAAAAGCAGCCGTGATCGCCCACGCTGGTTTACGGCAGGTTTACCCCCGATTCCGGTCGTGAAATCACGCGATGGCGGTTTTGGGGTGTAAATCGGTCGCGATTGAGGGTGCCCGCTGACGACCGGAAATAGACAAAAGCGAGATCGCACAGGTGCACATGCAGCGGTATCTCGATGACACCCGGCGAGATCGCGCTACTGCACTGACGAGTAGGGCGTCGGGCCAAGGATGACGTTCTTCACATTGGCGACAATCGGGCCAACTTCCTCGGTCTTCGCGCGGGCGGCCAGCCATTCCGGGTCGACGCCGAACGCATTCCACTTCCGCTCACGCTCTGCCAGCGAGTTCCAGGCCAGCATGTAATATAACGTTTGGTTGGAATCACCGATGATCGTGGTCCAGAAGCCGGCCTGCTTGATGCCGTGCTTTTCCCACAACTTCAGCGTGATGGTGTCAAAGCGATTATTCAGATCAGGCAGCCTGCCTGGGACGCATTCGTAGATACGAAGTTCGTAGATCATCTTGGTTCCTCCTGGATGAACGGACAGGTGATGTCGCTTGTTGGGCAGGCGAGCCTAAATCGACTGCAGAACTTTGAGGCAACGTTTCCAAGAGGCGTCGGCTACGCCTTTGTCGTAGGCTTGAGGGTTCGTCGGCTCCATAAATCCGTGTACCGCGCCTGGATAAACGGTGACTTCGGCGTTGCTGAGTTTCGCAAACGCCTCTTTGACTTTTTCGATCTCTTCCATTGGTGCCGCCACGTCCTGATCGCCCCAGTGGTAGCTCAATTTGGCGTCGCCGATTTTATCGATCTCTCCGAAAAGTGGGCTGATGCCGGCGCTATGGAAGGCGATGCCGGCATCGGTACCGAGCCGCGCTGCACCCAGGAAGGCATAAAGTCCGCCAAAGCAAAATCCAACCACGGCGCTTTTCCCATTGCATTGCGGCAGCGACTTCAGATGACTCATGACCGAGGCCATGTCCTGGACGTTTACGTCGTGGTCAGCGCGCCCCATGCGGGCGAAGGCGCGCTTGCGGCCTTCTTCATCGCCGGGAACAACGCCGGGATCTTCATCACGCCAGAAGGGATCGGGGGCCGCCACGCAAAAGCCTTTTGAAGCTAAGTCTTCGACATAGTCGACCATGTCTTCTTTGACACCGCGGATCGTAACGATGACGACAACCGCCGGGCCGGATCCGCTTTCGGGGACAGACATATAAGTGGGGATCGCGCCGCCGTCGTGCGCGGGAACGGTTGTGTGTTCACCAGCCATGAGGATAGTCCTTCAAGGTTAGATGGTTTTTTCCTTGTTTCGCTTAACCTAGCACCCTTTTATCCTTGGCTTAAATCGATGCTACGCAGCCCTATGTCTATTAAACCTCGCCACGTCTGGAATGGGTCAATTCCTGCCGTTCAGAAAAAGCTAATATATTGCCAGCTTTCCGGTCGTCGTTATCGAGAATCGGACAACGCGTCGCCGTTGAGATCGAACCATCTATGTTAAAATTGGCATTTGTGTAAGCAGTGGTGAGA
>JABDJY010000109.1 GCA_013003285.1 Alphaproteobacteria bacterium
GCGTAGCAGGGTCGTCTTACCGCAGCCCGACGGGCCGACAACGGTGACGATTTCGCGCTCGTTAAACTCCAGATTAATGTCCTGGAAGACCTGCAGATCGCCGTATCGCTTTCCGACGTCTTTAATCGCGATGCGCGCCGGCTGACCCGATCGACCGCTCGCCGAATCGTCTGCTTGGAGATCTACACTCATTCCACCCTACTTAAATATTTGTTTTTGCAGTGGTTTTTTACCACCTTAGCAAAATTTGGAAATTCTAGATTGTACCTTACCGACAAATCCCAAACACCGCACTCAAATTACCGCGAGCAAGCGCCGACGGGGTACTCGTATAGAGGCACATACTAGCAATCGGTACTAGGCTTAGGGACCATAGCTGAAACTAGCGTCCCTTCCACTCCGGCCGCCGCTTTTCGACAAAGGCAGCAATGCCTTCGCGAGCGTCCTCGGATTCGAAAGCCTCGGGGATCACGTCCTTGGTGACATAGGTATAGGCGCCGTCGCGGGTCATTTCATATTGGCGATAGAAAGACTCCTTGCCCCGCGCCACCGCATAGGGCGATTTGCTTGCGATCTTGGTCGCCAGCCCCGCCACTGCCGCATCGAGTTCCTCTAATGGCACGACACGGTTGACCAGGCCGATCCGCAAGGCCTCGGCGGCGTCGATGAGATCGCCGGTTAGCAGCATTTCCAGCGCCTGTTTGCGCGATACCACCCGACTCAACGCCACCTGCGGCGTATAGCACCAGAAACCGATATTGACCCCCGGCGTGGCGAACCGGGCCACATCAGACGCAACGATCAGGTCGCAACTTGATGCCAACTCGCAGCCCGATGCGGTCGCCGTCCCGTGTACCCGGGCGATTACCGGCTGAGGCAAGCCAACAATACTCTGCATCATGATGTTGCAGGCTTCGTTAGCGGCGGCTTTGTCGGCGCCGGTGCTGGTCGCCACCGATTCTTTGAGATCATGGCCGGTGCAGAAGTGTTTGCCATTCGCGGCGATCACCACCACCCGCACAGTTGGATCGCCGGCGATGGCATCAAACGCTGCCTGCAATTCCGCCACCAGGGTATGAGACAGGCTATTGCCCGATTTCGGCCGGTTGAGCGTCAGCGTCGCGACCCCGTCCTTGTCGTCGCGCAGCAGCACAGGTTCGTCGGTTGTATCGGTCATTTGATCGGCAGCGCTCATGATCGTCCTCCTCGCTTTTCAATGTCCGTCGCATACCATTTCCGGCCGAAAGGTTACACCATAACGCCCGCGCCTTTTCCTTCGTCGCCCGTCCAACCCGGCGCTATACTCAAGCCAACAAAAACAAAATTTTGGGAGAGCGGTTATGGCTTTACGCGTTGGTGTGTGCGGTCTTGGCATTATGGGCGGTGCATTTGCCGCCAATCTGGTGAAGAACGGCTTCCCGGTAACCGGCTACGACCCGAGCCCGGCGCGGGCGCGAAAGTTCAAGTCGGCCGGCGGTACCGTGGCGAAAAGCAACGCCGAGGTCGCCCGCAAGTCCGACGTGGTGATCACCTCGGTGCCCACCGCCGCCATCCTCGACGATGTTATCCAGGGCAAGACCGGCCTCATCGCCGGCACCAAAAAGGGTCTCGTGGTGCTCGAGTGCAGCACGCTTTCCTTTGCCGAGAAAGAACGCAACCGCGACGCCCTGGCGAAAAAGGGCGCGACCATGCTCGACACGCCGGTCAGCGGCGCGGGTCGACAGGCGGAAGCCGGCGAGATCTCGATCATGGTCAGTGGTCCCAAAGCCGCCTTCAACAAGGCCAAACCCATGCTGCCCGGGTTTTCCAAGGTGCAGTATTATGTCGGCGCGTTCGGCGAAAGTTCGAAGCTCAAACTACTGATCAACATGATGATCTGCGGTCACGATGCGGTACTGGCCGAGGCCATCACCCTGGCGCGCGCCTCCGGTGTCGACCTGAAAATGTTCCAAGAGGTGCTCAAGCCGTCGGCTGGCAATTCGCGCGTGGTCGAATATCGCGGCCCGCTGATGTTCGAGGGCGAATATGCCGACCCGCGGGTGAAAACCGCCGATCTGACCATCATGATGAAAGACAATGAACTGATCGAGCAGTACGCCAAGGATTACAATGTGCCGGTACCGGTATTCCTGAATAGTATGGCGCCGACCTTCGCCGCGTTGGCCCAGGGCTATGGTACGGAAGACCCCGGGGTGATCACGCGCATCTACGAACAGATGGCGGGCATTCCCCGGCCAAAGAAGCGTACGCCGGCCAAACGGCGGAAAACAGCGAAAAAGTAAAACCAAACCACAACATAAGTAAACTTAAGGGGAAAACGTAATGGCAATCGATACAGGCGTTATCGGCCTCGGCAATATCGGCAACGGCGTCGCCAAGAACCTGGCCAAGGCGGGATACAAGGTGACCGGCTTCGACATCGATCCGCAGCGCGTCACCGACGCCGGCGCGCAGCCCGCTGAGGGCGCCGCCGGGGTGGCGGCGAAGAGCGATATGGTGGTCGTCGCCCTGGCCAACATCACCGCCTATGAAGAGACCATGACCGCGCTGGCGAATTCCGGAAAGGCCGGTCTCGTGGTCGCCGATTGCTGCACCTTCCCGGAAGAGACCAAGGAGGCGACCCACGCGCAATTAGCCGCCGCCGGCATCGTGCTGCTCGATTGCCCGGTCTCCGGTGCCCGCCCCCAATCGCAGGCCGGTGAGTTGGCCATGACTGTCAGCGGCGACAGGGCCGCGTTCGACCGTGTTGAAGAAGCGCTCAATGCGTTTTGCAGTTCGGTGATCCATGTCGGCGAGTTCGGCGCCAGCATCAAAATTAAATACATCCTCAACTTGATGGTGGCGATCCACAATCTGACCTGCGCCGAGGCCTTCGTGATGGCGCGCAAGGCGGGGATCGATCTCGATCTGTTCGTCGACGTGGTCAATAACAGCTCGGCCCGCCTACAGATATTCAAAACCCGCACACCGCAATGGACATCGGGCGACTACATCAACAACATCACGGCGGCCCTGGCGATCCAGATGAAGGACAAGGACATCATCGAGGATTTCGCCAAGAAGCTCGGCGTGCCGACGCCGCTATTCGATGTCGCCGCGAAACATTATGAGGAAGCGACCGAGCGCGGCTGGATCGACCAGGACGCAGCCGTGATCATGAAACTGCTGGAAGAAAAAGCCGGCATTCCCCGTGATTAGGCGGCTGGCCGATTAAACGACAAGCAGGAGCGAGTTATGGCGATACCACCCGTGCGCCGATTGGTCACCGGCCATAACGAAAACGGCGACGGCGTCGCGCTGTTCGACGGGACGGCGCCCAATGTGCGCCATCGCGTTTCGGGCGTTACCTCTACTCTGCTTTGGCGCAATCAAATCTTGCCGGTCGAATTCTCGTCCGGCGAAGACTGGTCGCTCGGAGATTTTCCCGTCGCTCCGCCCGAGGGCGGCGTGGTGTTTCGCGTGGTCGACTTCCCACCCGAGAGCGAGGCGCCGGACATCGACAATGAGGCCATGTTGGCTGAAATGGGTCTCGACCCCAACCAGAATGCCGGCCGCGAAGCTGTTCATCACTCGCTGCACACGACACGTTCGGTCGATTTCGCCATCATCATGTCCGGCGAGATCGACATGATCCTCGACACCGGCGAGATCCATCTCGAAGCCGGCGACACGTTCGTGCAACAAGGCACCGCCCATGGCTACATCAACCGCGGCGCCGAGCCGTGCCGCATCGCGTTCGTGCTGATCGACGCAAAAGGCGGCTAAACGTCCAGATCGAGGGCGCCACGCATCACCGGGACGCAAGAGCCACCTATATATGTGGTGATCGCCCCATCCATACTCTTTTCGGCAAGCCCATCGAGTTGGCTTGGCCGCCCCATAGCGAAACCCTGACCGATTCTTCGCGCAATACTTGAACCCGATTCGGCGTCCAGATGTGCCAACAGGCCGATCAAGGCCACATTGGCGCTGCCCGTCGCCGGGTCTTCGACAATGCCATGCAATGGCGCGAACATCCGTGCCTGAATAT
>JABDJY010000165.1 GCA_013003285.1 Alphaproteobacteria bacterium
AAGAGCTGCTCCTTGGCCAGCATCCAGCGCCGTTCGTGACGGCGCGAATAGCCCACCCGGAATTCGGTGCCGGTGCGGTCGGCGACTTCGATGATGGCGTCGGCGTCTTCCAGCGACAGCGCGATGGGTTTCTCGATGAGCACCGGCTTGCCGGCCTCGAGTGCCTGGATGATGGCCTCGCGATGGTCGTGCTCGGGGGTCGAGACGATGACGGTGTTGACGTCCGGATGGTTGATCGCCGCCAGATTATCGTCAGTGCTGAAATCGGCGCCGGTGCGCTGCGCCAAAATGTCGGCGCGATGTTGTTCGGCGTCGGATACGGCGAGGAAGTTCACCCCCGGATAGCGCGCCGCCAGGCTGGCCCGCAAGGTGCCGATCCGCCCGCAGCCGATGACGGCCACGCCCAAATGTTCTCTTTGCATTTCTTGTCTCCCCCGCCGTATGACGATCTTGGCGACTAGCCTATCATAGGGTTACGCGGCAAAAGTAGAGTACAGGGGGGAGACCAATAAATGGCCGACGCGATACAGATAAGAATGGGCGGCTACGGCCCGCAGACCACCACCCATAGCCGGGCGCTGAAGTTTATCGGCGACCGGCTGGAAGCTCAGTTCGGTGACCGGGTCGAAGTTAAATATATCTGGAACATCATGGATTTCGGCTATCGCGGTGACGAGATCATGTGGCTCACCGAAGCGGGTTTCCTGACCCTGTCCTACCAGTCGACCAGCTATCTCACCCATCGGGTGCCGGAGCTGGGTTTCGTCGATCTGCCGTTTCTGTTCCCAGATTTAGCGGCCGCCCGCGCCGCCTTCGATGGCGCGTTGGGCCAGCACCTGATCGAGCGCGTAGAGGCGCAGTATAATTTCCGCGTGCTCGGGTTTTTCGAGAATGGCTTCCGCCATATCTCCAACCGGTTGCGGCCGATCCATCGGCCCGAGGATCTGGCGGGCATGAAAATTCGCATGCTGCCCAGCGACATCCATGAGCGCACGTTTAAGCTTTTCGGCGCCGATCCGATCCAGATGGATCTGACAGAGGCAATTGCCGGGGTTAAGGACGGGTCTCTGGACGCCCAGGAAAACCCTCTGGCCAACACCGCCACTTACGGTGTGCACAATTATCATCCCTATCATACGCTGAGCGGCCACTTTTACCTGTCGCGCGGGATCTGGAGCCATCGCGATACGGTCGATGCCTGGCCCGACGATCTGCGGGCGGCCATGGCGGCGATCATTCCTGAGGCCGTTGCCTACCAGCGCGGATTGGCGGTGGAAGAGGAGGACGTTTCCCGCCAGACCATTGAGGCGGCGGGGTGTGAGATCGTCGAACTGACGGAAGAAGAACACGCTGCCTTCGTTGCCAAGGTCGCGCCCTTGCATGACGAAGCCCGCGGCATCTTCGGCGATGCCATGTTCGAGATGCTGTAGCGGTCGCACAAGTTAGGGGAACGAATAATGAGCGACAAAGTCGCTGCGGAACGCATCATCGATTGCGTGGTCGAAGCCGGCATCGGCCATTTCTTTGGGCTTCCCGGTGGCGCGACCATGGAAATCTACAAGGCCATGCACGGCCGCGAACACGAAATACAGCCCATCGTGTCGCGCGACGAACAGACCGCGTCGTGCATGGCCGACATGTATGGCCGGCTGACTGGCAAGCCCGGCGTGTTCGCCGGTCAGGGCGGTTTCGCCGGGTCCACCGGCATGTTCGGCGTGATCGAGGCGTTTCTGGCTAGCTCGCCCATGGTGGTGCTGACCGAATTGTCGGATTTCGACGGCTTCGTGATGCACGGGCCGATCCAGTCGGGCGCCGGCCAATATGGCTCGTTCGATCTGGCGAACATGTTCAAGAGCACGACGAAATACACCACGGTCTCGCACTATCCGCGCGAGGCGGTGCTTGGGGTGCAACTGGCGTTGAAGCATGCCACCGCCGGGCGGCCCGGCCCAGCCGCCTGCCTGTTCCGCAGCAATGTCTTGAAGGAGCCGGTCGCC
Source organism: Alphaproteobacteria bacterium (assembly GCA_013003285.1). Lineage (GTDB taxonomy): Bacteria > Pseudomonadota > Alphaproteobacteria > UBA6615 > UBA6615 > JABDJY01. Next base: position 1,998 of record JABDJY010000165.1, read on the forward strand.
GACAACGGCCTGCCGGAAATTCACGACACCAAGCGGCTGCTCAACCCGGCAAAAATCCGCCCGCCCGAAGGTGCGCTCGACGCCGCGGCGGAAGTTCTGCTGGCCGCCGAGAGGCCCGTCATCATCGCCGGTAATGGGGTGCGCATCGCCGGCGCGTTCGACGAATTGCAAGCGATGGCCGAACTGCTCGGCGCGCCGGTGGTCACCAGCATTCTGGGCAAGAGCGCCATTGCCGAGACCCATGAGATGGCCGCCGGGTCGATCGGCTATACCGGTCTGCCGATGGCCAACGACACGCTGGGCATGGCCGACGCGATATTGGTGGTCGGCTGCCGGCTGAAGCCGCAGGAGACCTGCTTCGAGCATCCCAAACTGATCGATCCCAACCGCCAGCGCATCGTCCAAATCGATGTGGAGCCGCGCAACGCGTCGTGGACCATGCCCGCCGACGTGGCGCTGATCGGCGACGCCGATTTGACCCTCACTTTATTGCGTGAGCGTTTGCGGGGGCGGGTCGATAGTGCGGCCGTCGGCGCACGGCGCAAGGGATTTGTCGAAATGAAGGCGGCGCGGAATTATTTCAACGATCCCATGCTGGCATCCGACAATATACCGATCGCGCCGCAGCGGCTGGTCGCGGAAATCCAGGGCGCGGTTCCCGACGCGGCGATCATCTGCACCGATGCCGGCAGCAACCGTCATTGGATGAACCATTTCTTCCAGACCAAGCGCGCCAATAATTATTACGGCGCTGGCGGGTTGGGCGGGGTTAGCTGGTCGCTGCCGGCCACCCTGGCCGCCAAGATTATCAACCCGGAACGGCCGGCGATCGGCGTGTGCGGTGACGGTGGCTTCGCCATGCAGATGCATGTGCTGCTCACCGCCGTGCAGTACCAGGCCGCGCCGGTCTATGTGGTAATGAATAATTCGCGCCTGGGCATGACCGAGGAGAGCATGGGAAACCGCGCCGTCGGCAACCGGTTCCCCGATACTAATTACGCCACGATTGCCGGTGCGCTGGGTGCCTGGTCGGAACAGGTGATACGGCCGGGCGATGTCGCCGAGGCGCTGCGCGCGGCCCTGGCGCAAGACCGGCCGGCGGTGATCGATTGTGTCATCGATCCGGCCGAAAGCATGCGCCAGGCGATCTACTCGCCCCTGGCGCTAGAAGCCGCGGGTGGCGTGCGGCCGGAAGGCGTTTGATAGTTTGAACTAGCGGAACGCCGCTTTGACCGTTGTCAGAAGCAGATCGTGGTCGAGGGGTTTTCGCGTAATGCCATGGTACCCGGGCCGGCATAATTTGACCGCAGATTTGGATCGCCAGAGTGGGTTGTGAGGATAACCGGGATTGCGGCATCGCGTTCCTCGAGAAAGGCAACCGGCTCCCAAGCGCCCATATCTTGCAAGTGCAAATCGAGCAGTAGACAGGCTGTCTTAGGTTGGCGGAAATTCTCGACGAAATCTCGGCACGATGCATAGGCTTCCACCGCATAGCCGGCAATTTGCAGTGTATGAGTCAGCGAGGCCTGTACAGCCTTGTCTTGATCGACGATAAAAATCGTTGCTGTTTCACTCATGATTTCTCTTACGCCACGGGCATCTGTTGGCTGAAGATTTCATAACGAGTGCCGGTGGTCATGGACTGCGAACGCGTCGGAACACCCGCTGTGAATCGGTCCGTGATACTACCAAAAGTAAAGCTAAGTTGAGATACGAAAAACTACCTATGGTAGCATAATGCGTATTACAAATAATTCATAGAATTTATTGAGGGTCATTCTTCGTCAATTTCGGCCAGTAAACCCGCTTGCAGCGCCATCCGAACCAGGTGCGAAAAACTCTCGGCCTGCATTTTCTTCATCACCCGGCCGCGATGAATTTCAACGGTACGGGGGCTGATCCCCAGCGCCACGCCGGTCAATTTATTCGACCGACCGTGCACCAGATGTTCGAGCACATCGCGTTCGCGCGGCGTTAGTGAAGCGATTCGCGCTTCGATACTGTTTTCCGATGACATGATTGTATTCCGACGTGCTTATAGGGATCCATCAAAATCATTAGCGTGATTATGCGAGCCATCGGAACACAGTAGACTGGAGGTGACCCCATGTTTCAATGCTCGAGAAAGCATCGGAAACATAGCAAAAGATAAGGTTGCGCCGAGATACGGAATTACACTTATTAAATTTAGCTGCGCGATTCAGTCGAGATCGGGCAGGAAGTCGGCCCGAATGGACATCCGCACCAAATGGGACAGGCTATCGGCTTGCATTTTTTGCATCACCCGCCGGCGATGAATTTCAACCGTGCGGGGGCTAATGCCGAGCTCGTAGGCGGTGATTTTATTCGGCCGGCCGATCACTATATGCT
>JABDJY010000167.1 GCA_013003285.1 Alphaproteobacteria bacterium
TAACGGTGCCAACACCGCCGGCGCGGCCATGGGCCAACCCGCTGGCGACCATCAGATCGGCACGGTTCAGACCACAAGCCCGGACCTTGACCAATACTTCGTTGGGCTTGGGTTGCGGGACATCGACATCCGCAATCACCACACCATTCTCGCCAACCGTGGCAGCCTTCATTTCACTTCCCCCGACTCATAAGCTTCGATCATTTAAGGGACAGTTTAGCCAGGGTGCCAGAATTAACCTATGGGGACCGGCACACAGTAGTCGGAGAATTAAAACATGGACAAAATCACGGCACACGGGCTGGCAAAAGTATCCTTCCACGGCGACGTAAAAGACAGTGCCGTCGCGATGGCGCTTGAAGATAGCGAGGGCCAGAAACTCGCGCTCACAGTGACCCCACAAACCGTAACCGCATTGCTTCCACCGCTGTTGGGCCTCGCCAAGGAATGGGCCACCCATAGCGATCTTGATATCGACAAAGTTACCGGGCTGAAGAATTCGCTGCCCGCTGATCGGATCGAGTTTGCCAAGGGGCGTAACGAGACCGAAATTGCCGTTCGGTTCTTTATCGGGGCGGTCGAACTTTCGTTCATTCTGCCATCGGAAGAGCTGTTCACTAAAATCTCGGAACTCGGCAAACGGATTAACAAAGTGTCGGAAAACTCGCAGTAAAGTAACCCTACCCTCCTATTGCGCGTCGGCTAGGAACGCAGCTGCAATCGATACGCAGTCACCGAATCACCACTGTAAATTGGATCGACGGCTACGATTTGCCAGGTATCAGCGGCAAATATCAAACGATCGCGGTTTGCAGACGGGGCAGTCGCCATGCCTTGCCCCGCAACCAAGGTCGTCATGTCACCCGCCTCAACGAGGGTGCCATCGATCAAGCCGATGGTGAACGGCTCGGGCGGGGTGATTTTTATTTCTGCGGCATCGGTCGTTTCCGACACTTTTCCCGAGATTAAATCATCGATCTTGGTCACGGTTTCCAGAGATGCAGTGGCCCCGAACCGGTCGATCAAGCGCGCCGCAAGACCTGGAAATAGGGTATCAAGCGTCGCCATCTTCAAACCCGCACCAAGCTGCCACGGCTATCGCCGCCTAGCTTGAGCAACGGCTTCAGCATCAGATCGAGGAACGGGTAAGCGGTACCCGCTGGCGCATCGCGAAAATAGCTGACGTCGAGCGGGCCCACTTTCGCCCTCGCAATTCGCCCACCACGATCTTCCGCCTGTGATAAGAATGCGCCCAATCCCTCCAAGGCTAAACGAGCCGTACTGTCCTTCAGCCGTTGCGGAATGCCTGTCACGTTGCGTCCTTCACTGTCGATAGCGCTGTTGCGCGGCCAAGCCAGAACCTGTGACGACGCGCCTGGATGTTCGCCAATCCAACGGCCCTCGAATGTTCCATCGATGTAAACCGTAGCCTCGCGCAAAGCCTTTTCCTTATCGGCTACCGACGCGGCAGACCAAACTCCGTTGTTACGGTCGAGCCAATAGGAATCTGCGTTAACAACGGAAATGTATGAATCGGTGCCCACCGTGATCGCATCTATTCGTCCTTGTCCGTACAATTTCCACGACACATCGCCATTCGGACCTCGGTCGCTATCGGACCGTCTACCGGCCTAGTCCACGCCGCCGCGTTTCACCCAGTGCCGGTGAAGAAGAACGGTCGAAGCGATTAATGTCACTGGTAGTTTGGCCTTGCTCGGCTGCGGCATCGATATAATGCTGGCGACTTCCGGGTTGGCGTCACCATTCCGTCCGAACAGGTACCAATCGATATCGTGATGAAACTGCCATAGCGGCACAGATCCCATATACCGACCTACGGATGTGTCCACATGAACCATCGAACGGTCGCCGTGATCGTCGATAAACTGATTCACATTGGCGTAGAGACACAGCCCAATCGGGTCATCGGGATCATATATGGGCTCCATCGAATGATGGATGACCGCTACAGTATCGATATCGCCCGCGAGAGGGGCAATCGCGCGCCAAGCCTCTAAAGCGCTCTCATCGCGTTCTTCAGCGTCGAAATGAAAACAAACACCAGTCATCAGAGAGCCCCTTACCGATAGATGAGGGTCAGGCTATCGACGTTGCTCAGCGTCGCATGCACGTCAGTTGCAAACACCATGCCGCCCTCCGGTAGCTCCAGATAGCGCAGATCGGCGACGGCCAAGCCGTCAAGCGTCAACATGACTGTTCCCGCACCACCGCCGTCACGCAGGACGACCGACTGTGCGGCAGCGGTTCCGCGATACCAAATACCCTTGACCCGAGCAGGTCCGCCCACCGCGGTTCCCGTGGCGGTAATATTGCTCGACCGCACGTCCTGGCCGATATTTTCGCGAATGGCATTCATTGGGTTTTCTCCGTTTTGCTGCGTCGCGCACGGCGACGTTTCGGGGGTGCAATATCGGTGGCCAGCGCGAGCAGTAGCGGGTAATCGGTGAAACCAGAGATGGCGGCGTAGAGAGCGTCAGCGGCGTTGGCGCACACTAAAGGCGCGGCTTCGATAAACCGCTTTCGCTGTTGGGCCGTGGCGAGTCTGGCGACGATGGTTTTCGCTGCCGCGCGGCGTCTACGTAATTGGTGAGCGGTCGCAGTCATCGGGCACCTCCCACCGGTCAACCGCCATTCTCGAGCGCGAGCCGCCAGGCCGGCACCGCAAGATGCGAACGCGTCAGCGTTAGATGTTGATTAGGAAACCAGTCAACCGCGACATCATAGGTGTCGTCGCCGTTTGCGGCCGTAATAATGCCGCCCGCATCGTACAATGTGACGGTTTCGCCCAAGCCATAAACGGGAACCGCTCCGGGGCCACCAGCAATATCGGCTTCGGCAACCAAGGCAATTCCCTCATTCGGGTCACCACTGTTCGGCGATTGCACCAGATAGAGGGGTTTGCCGCCGGGACCGCCAAGGATTGAGGTCACGAACCCCTCATAGCCACCGCGCGCGGGCGCCAAAGTTACCCGGTCGCCTATGTTGAAAGGTGCCATCAGTTAAACAGCCTACGCTAGGGACGTTTGCGCAGTACATCGGTAAGCGCATCCAGTTTGGCATTTACCTCGGCGAAGTTGTTGTTGATGTCGACCAGCCGCGCATCCACATCGGCCTTCGCAGCCGCATTGCTGCCGGTGCCGTCGACGCCGGTCACCGCGGCGGATACGGCGGCCAAAGTACCGTCGGTGGTACCGGCCGTGCCATCGGTCAACTTGGAAATATCGACACCCTCGCGCTGTGCCAGGGTAAGATCGCGAACGGCCATGATCGGCCTCCTATGTTTTGAATTCTCGAGTTCGAAAAAAGACGGCGGAGCCGGATTCGATCCGAACTCCGCCGCCAGTCGGGGGGAGAGAAGTAAGCCCGCCTCGGCGTCGCTTTAGCTAGCCGTTGGTGATCAGCTGAACGATCTGGATGTTCTTGTCCTGCCAGGCTTTGGTCCAGTTGGCGCCGTTCTGCAGCTCCGCCGTGCTCGGCGACGCGCCCACCGGTGTACCGCTGAACTGAACGCCACGCGGGTGCAGAATGAAGTGCCGGCGGGTGACGAAAATATCGTCGCCAGCCAGCGCATCCCGGTCGGTTTCGATGGCCTCGGTATCTTCCAACGATGGCGACCGGCCCTCGCCATGGCCCACAGCGCCATCACCGAACAGGTAGGTCGTATACTTGCTGCCCGAAGTTCCTCCTGCAACGACCGGCATACCGTCATCGACGATGACCCGGCGGCCGAGGAATGTCGGCACGTCGATATTCTGCTGCGCCAACGGCATGAACTCGATCAGGTTGAGCTTCTGCAGCCGCGAGAACGGCTTGGAATGCATCGCCATGGCGGTGATCGCCATCCAGTGATCGCCGAGCAGATTTTGCACATCAATCACCGCGTCCGAGCCGATCAGATTGGCGTCGAGCGCGTTATCTCCATCCTCGATGGAAATGTCGATGATATGGGTAGCCGCCAACGCTGTCGCAAAGATGCCCTGCAGCGACGGCAGCAACACATCGACTTGCAGGGCCCGCGCCCACCAGGACGCCACGAACTCGACCACCCGGTCGATGGGATCGTCACCCGCCAAGGCCTTGGCCAGATCGTTGGCCGACCAGGCGCGGCCCCGGAAATGTTTGACCGCCCTATCCTTCGATTGGTCGAGCTTGGCCGGGGTCAGCGCGCCGCTGTCGGATAGGATCTCCGACGCGCCGCTCAGATCGTTCCAGTAAGGCAGATCGAAAATACTGCCCTTGCCCGATGCGAATCCATCGAGCGTGGGGTCCGAGCGCACGATGCCCGATTGCCAGAACGCCGACAATTCGGTGCTCCGTTCGACAACGGAATCGCGAAATAGCGGCTCCGGCTTGATGATGTCCGCGATTTGCGTTTTTGCCATGTGGTGTGCTCCTTCTTAAAGCCGGTTCCGGCTTGGGGATGAACGGCGCCTCGAAATAGGTCTTTCGGCGCGGTCTGCAGGAGGCGGACACCTGTCACGGCATTTGATAAATGTCCGCCGTTAGACGCGGGGCTCCGGCCTGCCTGCCGCGCGGGCAAGACGCTTCGCCAAAGCGGGGTCGTCGCGGGCGATGCGCGCTTGTTCGGTTCGATTGAAACTCTCGTTGCGCCAAGGATTGGGGATGCGCGATTCGGCCGCGCCCGACCCGGTCGCCGCCCCACCGCCATTGCGCGGCGCGGCGATGAAGGCCCGGCCTTCGTCGCTGTTGGCCCAGGCCGCAATAAAGGCGCCCGGCGTCTGGGCTTGGTCCGTGCCGTCATTCGGCCCCACAGCCGCCACTTGAAATTCACCGTCCTGCTCGATCACCGTCAAGCTCGCCCGATGCATCGCCTTGGCCGCCTTCATATAGGGCGCGGCGATATTGGCCTCGACCAGGGCGTTGGTCAGCGCGGCATCCACTAAGGTCGCCTCCAGCGCCGCGCGATACTTCTCGGCTTGACCCGAGACAGCGTCCATAACCTGACGATGTGCTGCTTCCAATCGCCGGCGCGTCGACGCCGCCAACGGTTTGCTGCCGGCATCGGCCTCGCCTTCGTCGGCTCCAGCGTCAGGGCGCTGCCCCTGCTTCAGCGCATCAAGCTCGCGGCCCTGGCGTTTGCGCTTTTCCTGTTCTTTACGGAAGGCATTTTCCAACGGCGCCACCGCCGGATGACCGGCGATATCGCCCTCAATATCCAGGACAAACAGACCGGCCTCGGTCTCGGCGTAATATTCATGATGAGACGCGTCGACTTTATCGAGCGCCTCGATAACGGCAGGCAAAGGCATGGGATTGCTCCTCGTCGTTGACGGGGTGGGAGTGGGGCTAGGTAATGTCAGGTAGGCCGCCGGACTTGCCGGTTGGCAGAGGGCAAAAATTTCGATGGCGACCATTTATCGATAGCGACGTGGCGGCCGCGCCCGAACGACTCCGCGATAAAACACCGATCACCGATCCACGATAGTGTTACACTGATTTGATGGACGACAAACCAATTTGCGGCGGCGTGATTCCGCCGCCCGTCATCTACGCCGTTTGTTTTCTCGCCGGCCTCGGTGTGGATGCTCTATGGCCGTTGCCGTTGCTGCCGTCGACAGTCCAATACGCCATCAGCACAGCGCTCATTATCGCTGGACTGGTTCTTTTCGTTACGGCGTTGCGCGAGTTTTTGCGCGCACAAACCGCGGTCACCCATCATCATCCAACTACGGGCATCGTCACCTCGGGCCCGTTCGCCTTTTCCCGCAACCCTATTTACCTGGCAATGACGTTGGTTTTTCTGGGCGCTGCAATCGCCGTCGATAGTCTGGTCATTTTAGCCCACGTCATCCCGGCAATAGCTGCGATCAACACCCTGGTTATCCCCAAAGAAGAGGCTTTTCTCGAAACCACTTTCGGCGACGACTACCGGCACTACAAATCCTCGGTACGGCGCTGGATTTGAGCCAAATCAACGCCCGTTCGGCATTTTTCGTGGTTAATCGCCTTGGTTACGCCATATTCCAGGGTTGCATTAGGGTCTGGCCACAAATCGGCGCGGGACGTTAAGATTTCTTAAACAATTTCCGCGATTTTAGTACACCTGACGACAGATCAACGAAGGACGATATCATGCAACGTAAGCCTCTAGTTTCTCTCGCGGCCGCCGCTTTAATTCTTGCGGCATGCACGAGCGATGCCGGCCAGAAGGAAACGGCGGGCACCGTTCTAGGCGGCGTCGCCGGTGCCGTGCTCGGCTCGCAGATCGGCGGCGGGTCGGGCCAAATTGTGGCCACCGCGGTCGGCACCTTAGCAGGTGCGCTCATCGGCAACGAGATCGGCAGATCGCTCGACCGCGCCGACCGTTTGGCGATGCAACAGGCCGAAACACGGGCCCACACCGCCCCAGTGGGCGAGAGGATCGTGTGGAATAATCCCGACAGCGGCAATTCGGGCTCGGTCACCCCGATCCGCGATGGGCGCGACGCCCAGTCCAATGCCTATTGCCGGGAATACCAGACCACGGTGATAGTCGACGGGCGCGAACAAAAGGCCTTTGGCACCGCTTGCCAGCAGCCCGACGGCAGCTGGAAGATCGTCTAGTCCAATCAGTTGAAACAGCTAGACTGGCGGCAGCACGCGAATACGGCGCTTCTCGGTTTGCGAGAACCCGAATAGCTCGACCTTGCGGGTATAAATCACCTGCTTGGGAAAACCTGTCGCCAAATCAATTTCGTAGTCGGCGCTATCGGAAACATCGATAGCGCCGATATCGAACGTATCGGGTACCAGCTGACCTGCGTCCGCGATAAGATTTTCCAAATATCCCCGCACCGCACCGGCGGCCTGTTTCGGATCAACCGATTGGCGCCAACTCATCCACGCCACCCCGGCGGTGCGATCGAACCACTTAAGCTCATAATTCACTGTGCTGGGAAGGGCATCGACGCTCGGCGGCAAACTCATCACGCCGGCGCGGCTATATTTCTTGCCCGTTGTCAGTTCCAGCCCGCTGAAAAAATGTAGAAGCCTGGGCAAATCGAGCGCCCGCGCCGCCGCATAGTCCTGCGACAAAAGCGGCGCCATATTGGCGCGAATATCATCGGCCAGTTGGGGATCGGCCGACTGTGCATCGATATCACCTAAGACCCGGTCGATCGATTTTTCGTAGAACGTCTTCAGCTGGGCCGGGTTACTTAACCCGGTCACCTCGCCCTTTTGATTGGTTTGACACTCGACCTTTTGGCCGTCAATCAGTTTTCCGAGCTCGCTGTCCAGACGGCTAGCTTGCGGGTCGCCAGCGGTTTTGACCGTCGCCGGGCCAAAGGTCCATTCGATACGCGCGCCGTCTCGCTGTCCCGCCTTGACTACCATATTGACATCCATCTCTGATGTCTGCGCCATCACGAAGGCGCCATCACGGGCCCGTTCGCGGGTTTCCACCACCTGCAGGTGATAGCGGACCCCGTCGGAAAAATTGGCCGCGATGCGCACCGCCCCGGCGGGAACCGAGGCAACGTTTACGGC
>JABDJY010000177.1 GCA_013003285.1 Alphaproteobacteria bacterium
GCCAAGCGAAGTTCGAAGGCCGGCGCGGTGATCCGGGAGAGGGTGTCGTCGATATCTTCGGCCATCGCCGGCTCCACTTCGCCGATAAAGCGCAGCGTGACATGCATATTTTCCGCCGGTATCCATCGCGCGCCCGGCAGCGGGGCGCGTATCAGGGTCAACCGTTCGCAGACGGCGGCGGGCAGGCCGAGTGCGACAAACAGCCGGATCATTCGTCCTCGAGAAACAGGCTTAAAACACCAGTATAGGTATAGAGCCGGCCATTGGATATTTCACCATTGCCGAAGAAGCCGATAATGGGCACGTCGCCCAGCGCTTCGCTGATCATCGATAGCTCTTGGGAACCCGGGCCGAACTGATTGGGGCCGCGGGCGACGCAGCTATGATAGACGCCGCCGCGAATACCGCCGCCGGCGCGCGCTTTCAGGGAGTCCAGCATGCGCCCCATATCCTCGACTGCGCTGGCCGCGTCGCGGCGCACGAACATCACCCGATCACCCACATTCAACGCATCGCCGATCGCCAACCAGCCCTGATGGGGGTCGACGCCCATCAAATTGCGCACCATATAGTCGCCGGTATCCGAGCCCACCACCGGCACCGCGGCGTGGATATATCCGGCGACACGTTGCAGATCGCGCGCCAGCAAATCACCGATATCTTCCTTGAAGACGTCGAGCGCCCGCCGGCCGTCGAGCTCGGTAATGATGTCTTCCTCCATAGCGGTGATGGTGCGCAGGGGGCCGATCGGCGAGCAGCCTTGGGTCAGGCCGGTGGCCACCGGCACGGTCTCGCCGAACATCACACCCGACACGCCGCCGCCCGTGGTCGCACCGGCAATCTGGCTTTCGTTCGACGCCGCGCTGGTCAGGCCGCCCACCAGATAGGCCTCGGTCGTCTCGGCCAAGTCCGGCACCAGAGACATCACGCCGGCGCCACGCGGATCGGCATGGACGATGGCGAATCTGGGATCATGGGTGGCGCGCCAATCGGCGCTCGCGCGCAACGCGTCGTCAGCCCCTTCGGTTGAGTTTATCGGCGGCACCAGGTGATAATTTCCCGACGGCACTTCCAGCGCCATCATCGCCATCGCCGGGGTATCGAAATATTCCGCTCCCGTCGCGCAGATCGCCGGCGCCACCGCGCCGGTCCAATCGGCGATGCCGGTGCGTTCCTTCAAGCGGGCGAGGATATCCTCGAGATCGCCGGCCAGCGGCTCGGTGACGTACAACAAGCCAAGGTCGCCTGCCGTCGCCGGCCACGCCTGCAGGCAGTGATCCAACAGGCTCTGCCAGCCTTGCCACTGGGTGATCGGGCCGTCCGGGGTTACCCCGGCATGGGCATAGGTAAACGGCGTCATGGCAATATCCCGCTAGCGGCTGGTAGCCTTTGAAGCTTGTTCAATGTCGTCTAAGGCTTTCAGTACGGTCGGCGTAAACCGTTCGACAATGACTTGTACCCCCGCCGGGTTGGGGTGGATACCGTCGGCCTGATTTAGCGCCGGTTGCGCCGCCACCCCGTCGAGGAAAAACGGATAGAAGGCGACCCCGTGGCGTGCGGCGAGCCGGGGGAATACCGCCTTGAAGGCATCGGCATAGGCGCGCCCCAAATTCGCCGGCGCTCGCATGCCGGCTAGCACGGCGGGAATTCCCTTGTCGGCGAGGCGGGTCAGGATCGCATCGAGATTAGCTTCCATATCGTTCGGCGACAGGCCGCGCAGCCCGTCATTGGCGCCCAATTCGACAATCACCAGATCGGGTTCGTCGACCAGAACCCAATCGATGCGCGCCAGCCCACCGGCCGAAGTGTCGCCGGAGACACCGGCATTCACCACCCGGGCATTGGCGCCGGCCTCGCGCAGAGCCGCCTGCAGGCGGGCGGGAAACGCCTCATTGGCGACAACGCCGAAGCCGGCGGTCAGACTATCGCCCAGGGCGACGATCACAGTCTCGTCATTCGCCGCAAAGGCCGATCCATTTAAACTGGCCGAAAGGCCTGTCAGGGCCCACATTGCGGCTAGGACAATGACGGCGAACCGCCTTGCCACCGCGCGAATTCGCCACGGTCTGGTTCTTTTTCGCCCCGTTGATGGGGCATAGAGGTACAACAAGCGTCTCATGATGGACTTGCCCGATCCGCAACAATCTTCCCGCGCCGACGACGCGAGCGCCCGCCAACCCATCGTTGAGTTAACCGACGTTCGCCTTCATTTGGCGAGTGCGGGCGGCGAGGTCAATATTCTTCGCGGTCTCGACCTGTCGGTCACCGAAGGCGAGACCATCGGTGTGGTCGGTCCCTCGGGCTCTGGCAAGTCGACCATGATGATGGTGATCGCCGGCCTCGAGCGCCCGACCGGCGGCGCGGTACGGGTCGCCGGCAACGATCTGCCGCAGCTCAACGAGGACGCGCTGGCGCTGTTTCGCCGCCGCTCCGTCGGCATCGTGTTCCAGGCGTTTCATCTGGTGCCCACCATGTCAGCGGTCGAAAACGTCGCCGTGCCCTTGGAATTCGCCCGTATGGACGACGCCTTCGAGCGCGCCAAAGACAGCCTACAGGCGGTGGGATTGGGCGACCGGCTGACCCACTACCCGTCGCAACTTTCCGGCGGCGAGCAGCAACGCGTCGCCATCGCCCGCGCCTTCGCCACCGAACCCGCGCTGCTGCTGGCCGACGAGCCGACAGGCAATTTAGATGGCGAGACCGGCGAGCAGGTCATCGAGATCCTGTTCGAGCGCGCCCAGCGTCATGGCACCACCCTGTTGCTGATCACCCACGATATGGGCCTCGCCCGGCGCTGCAGCCGCGTGGTGCAACTGCGCGACGGCCGCATCGTCGACAGCGGCACCCCATGATCGATCTCCCATGAGTGATTCTGGCGCGGCATCCTGGACGCTGGCCTGGCGTCTCGCCCGGCGCGAGCTGCGCAGCGGTGTGCGCGGGTTCCGTGTTTTCCTGGCTTGCCTCACCGTGGGGGTCGCCGCAATCGCCGCCGTCGGCTCCACCTCGTCAGGCATCACCGCCAGTCTGGGCAAGGACGCCCGCGAGATTCTCGGTGGCGATGTCGCCGTGCGTCTGGTGCAGCGCCCGGCCAAACCGGATGAAGAGAATCATCTGACCACCACGGCCCAGCTTTCGCGCAGCGCCGAGATGCGGGCAATGGCCCAGCCCGACAGTGCCGGGTTCGACGGCGCGCGCTCGCTGGTAGAGCTCAAGGCAGTCGATGCCAGCTACCCGCTCTACGGCACCCTGGAGACCGCGCCGCCGCTGGCCCGCGCGGCGCTATTCGAACAGCGCAACGGCCTGTGGGGTACCATCATCGCCCCGGCCCTGGTCGACCGGTTGGGGGTCGCGGTCGGCGACGTATTGCGGGTCGGCGACGGGCGCTTTGAAATCCGTGCCGTACTCACCCGCGAGCCCGACCGTTTGGCGGGCTCGGGCGTGTTTTTGTTGGGACCGCGGGTGATGATCTCCAAGACCGCGCTGGCCGCGACCGGCCTCGAACAGCCCGGCAGCCTGATCTACTACACCTACAAGGTCGCCCTGCCCCAGGACATTGACCCGGAAGATTGGATCGCCGATCTCAATACCGAGTTCCCCGATGCCGGCTGGCGCATCCGCCGGCTCGACGAGGCGGCGCCGCAAATTCGCCGGCTGGTGCAACGGGTCAGCCTGTTTCTCACCTTCGTTGGGTTGACCGCATTGCTGGTCGGCGGTGTGGGCGTGGCCAACGCGGTCAGCGCCTATCTCGACGGCAAGACGGCGGTTATCGCCACCCTCAAATGCCTCGGCGCCCCGGCGCGGCTGATCGTGCGCCTCTATCTGCTGCAGATTCTGACCCTCGCGGCGGTCGGTATCGCCGCCGGCCTGATCCTCGGCGCGCTGGCGCCGTTCGCCGCCTCCGGGGCAATCGCCGCCTTCCTGCCGGTACCGGTCAGCATCGGTCTCTACCCCAACGCATTGCTCATCGCCGCCCTGTTCGGGCTGCTGACCGCCGTGAGCTTCGGCCTCTGGCCGGTGGCCCGCGCCAGCCAGATACCGGCCGGTAGCCTGTTTCGAAACCTCGTCGCACCGACCCGGTCCTGGCCGGCGACGATCTATGTACTGATCACCGCCGGCGGCTTGCTCGCGCTCGCCGGTCTGGCCATCGCCACCGCCGACGATGCCTGGTTGGCCCTGTGGTTCGTCGTCGGCGCCGCCGCGGCGATGCTCACCTTCCGTATCGTCGCCAGCCTGATCGCCGCCGCCGCGCGGCGCGTGGGCAATCTACGCCAACCCGCCCTGCGCCTCGCCGTCGCCGCCCTGCACCGGCCCGGCACGCCGACGCCCAGCGTGGTGCTGGCGCTTGGCCTGGGACTGTCGGTGCTGGTCACCATCGCCCAGATCGACGGCAATCTCAGCCGCCAAATCCGCGAGGAGCTGCCGACCGGCGCCCCGGCCTTCTTCTTCATCGATTTGCAACCCGATCAGGTGGCGCCGTTCGAGACCCTGCTGGCCAGTATCGACGGGGTCGAGCAAACCGTTCAGGTGCCGATGCTGCGCGGCCGCATCACCGGCATCGATGGCACCGCGGCGGAATCTGCCGTGATCGACCCCAATTCGCGCTGGGCCATTCGCGGCGACCGGGGCGTGACCTGGAGCCGCACGGCACCGGAGAACAGCCCGGTGGTCGAGGGCGAATGGTGGCAGGCCGACTATGCCGGCCCGCTGCTGGTCAGCCTCGACGCCGACATCGCGGCGGGCTTTGGCGTCGGCATCGGCGATACATTGGCGGTCAACGTGCTGGGCCGCGAATTCACCGCCACCATCGCCAATTTGCGCCACATCGACTGGCAGACCCTGTCGATCAATTTCGTGATGATATTCTCCCCCGGTCCGCTGGAAGCCGCGCCGCGCAGCCATATCGCCATCGTCCACGCCGATGCCGCCGCCGAAGCCGAAATCGAGCGCAGCGTCACGAACGCCTTCCATAATGTCAGCGCGGTGCGGGTGCGCGACGCGCTGGAGACGGTCAACGGGATCGTCACCGGCATCGGCACCGCTGTGCGCCTGGCCGCCCTCGTCGCCCTGGTCGCCGGCACGCTGGTGCTGGCCGGCGCCATCGCCGCCAGCCACCGTCGGCGGGTCTATGACAGTGTCGTGCTCAAGGTTTTGGGCGCGACCCGGCGCAATGTGATGGCGATCTTCATCCTCGAATATGGCCTTCTCGGCCTGGTCACCGCGTCGCTGGCGTCGATCGTCGGCTCCATCGCGGCCTGGGCCGTGCTGCGCTTTCTGATGGGCATCGACTGGGTATTGATGCCGCAGACCATCGCAGTGACGGTCATTGGCGCCACCCTGATCATTCTGGCTATCGGCGTGGCGGGTACCTGGCATACGTTGGGGCAGAAAACCGCCCCCTTGCTGCGCCACGAATAGAGCTGGACTAGAGATCAGATGGGAGTGAAAGTTGGACAGGGATCGCCGGAGCACGCGCTGACGCTGGCCTATTTGCCGCTGGGCGTGTTCGTCACGATCGGGCTTACCAGCCTATATTCCGTGGCCTTTCGGTTGGGCCTGACCCCGCCAATTGTCAGTTTGGTCCTACTAGCGGCTTTGATCGTCACGGTCGGGATCGCGACCCGGCAATTCAGCATAGCGGCGGCGGCCGGCACCCGCCTCACGCTAGGCCATATAAGCGTAGTCTGTTTGCTCGGCGGCGTGGCGGCCGCACCTCCCGTCGAATTCCCCGAACTTATGCTTTGGAGCCTGGCGGCCCTCGCTGGCGCCGCCGCTTTCATCCTGATGACCGAAGCCTGGCTGAGCGAAAAAATCGACGCCGCCGGCCCGTTTAGCCGCCATCTCGGGCGGCAGGTACACGGGCTGTTTATCCTCTCGGTGGCGGTGCTGTTATGG
>JABDJY010000200.1 GCA_013003285.1 Alphaproteobacteria bacterium
ACAATGAAGGTGATGGGTTTCTCGGGGTAGTTCTCGGCGCTGGCGGTGCCGAACGCGGCGACCGCCGTCAGCACGCCTAAGCCCGCGGCGAGGAGCCTACCTCCCTGATACTTACGCTGTTTGGTCATTTTGGTTTCCTCTCGTGCTATTTATTTTATCCGACGGGCAGGGATTTTTCCGCGACCCGATTACGAAATTCGTGCGGTGCGGCCTTAGAAGCCGGCTACTCACAGCACCTCCGCTACGGAGCAATTTCAGGAACACATTCCCGATCACCCCTCACGACCTCTCAGTAAAAATACTGTGATAATGCCCAACCATAGTCAACCTCACGCGGCGGCTTGTCGGGGGGATTTGTGTGTCGAGAATCTTGCCCCGCCGTCTGCCACATCAGACAAAAGACCCATCCCATTTGACGGATTTGTTATTGCTGGTATGACAGCGCGCGTACGCTAGAGTGGCGCCATGGTTCAACTCTCCGTACTCGAGCTCGCCTATATCGGCGAAGGATTCACCCCGGCTGATGCCCTGGCCAATGCGCTTGATTTAGCGCAGCACGCCGAGGCCGCCGGCTTCGCGCGTTTTTGGCTGGCCGAACATCATAACCTTGCCGGCATCGCCAGCGCCGCCACCGCCGTCTGCATTGGTCACGTCGCCGGCGGCACCAAAACGATCCGCGTCGGGGCCGGTGGTATCATGCTGCCGAACCACTCACCGATGGTGATCGCCGAGCAGTTCGGCACCCTGGCGACGCTGTTCCCCAACCGCATCGACCTCGGCCTGGGCCGGGCGCCGGGCACCGACCAGCGCACGCTGCAGGCGCTGCGGCGCGGCCCGGACTCCTCGGAACATTTCCCGCAGGACGTTGTCGAGCTACAAGCCCTGCTCGGCCCGCCGCAGGAGAACCAGGCGATCCACGCGATTCCCGGCGAGGATACCAACGTACCGTTATGGATATTGGGTTCCAGCCTGTTCGGCGCCCAGCTCGCCGCCATGCTCGGCCTGCCCTATGCCTTCGCCTCGCATTTCGCGCCGCAGGCGCTGATGCAGGCGGTGTCGATCTACCGCGAGCGGTTCGAGCCGTCGGCGCAGCTTGCCCAGCCCTACGTCATGGTCGGCTGCAACGCCATTGTTGCCGATACCGAAGATGAGGCCAGGCGGCTGTTCACCACGCCGCAACAGCAATTCACCCGCATGGTCCGCGGCGCCCGCGGCCAGCTACCGCCGCCGATCGACGACATTGAGAGCTTCTGGTCGCCGATGGAAAAGGAACACGCATCGTCGATGTTGGCCTGCTCGTTCCACGGCTCGACGGCGACGATCAAAGATAGGCTGGCCCCCCTGATCGAGGCTACCGACGCCGACGAATTGATGGTCGCGGCGGCGATCTGGGACCATCCGGCACGGGTGCGTTCCTTCGAGCTACTGGCCCAGGCGATGGCATAAAGCAGTCTGGCCCTTTTTTCTTTCGTCAGTCCGGCCGCCGGCCGAACCGACATTCGGCGTTAACCCATATCGGTGATGGCCTCTTTGTTTTCAGATGTGAAACGGTCGTGAGTGGCAGCCCCACTGACGGCGGGCTATAGCCATAAAGGGACATTACGCTGTTGTATTTCAACCGTAGATTTTGCTCGCGTTTCTGTTTGCGGACAATTGTGTTAGGTTCACCCCATCAAGCCTAAATAGCCGTTTTTGTCCCGCGCCGCATTGGCGCACCAATGTCGTGCATGCGCGTTCATATGCAGCATGTCGGTCGAAGATTGCCGCACGACATTCGCGGACGGATACGCGGACCAATACAAGGCAACAAAGATACGATGGAGGAAACGACCAATGTCGGGTGATGCGGCCTTTGAGGAGATCAATGAGGCGAAAGTCAACATGGATCACATCTACAACCAGGATGACCCGAGGCGCTATTTCGGTGAATTGGAAAAACTCGGCTATGCAATACCTGGCGTTGCCAAGCCCATATTCCAGCAACTGATCTCTCACTTACAGCGAATCCGAAACGATACGGTCCGCGTGCTTGACCTGGGCTGTTCCTACGGTATCAACGCCGCGCTTTTAAAGCACAATGTTTCGCTGGGTGAGCTTTTTGAACATTGGGGCCAGAAGAAACTGGAGGGCGCCACATCGGAAGAGATCATCGCAAACGACCGGCACTTTTTCGCTGATCTCGGCGAACCCGAGGATATCGAAGTCATCGGGCTCGATCTGGCGAAAAACGCTATTGCCTATGCCGAAGATGTGGGCCTGTTGGATGAGGGGATAGCCTTAAATCTCGAAACCAACCTGCTTTCGTCGATGGCGGAAGAAGAATTGGCATCCGTCGATCTGGTGGCTTCGACCGGATGTGTCGGCTATGTTACCGAGAAGAGCTTCGAGCGTCTGTTACCCGCCATAACGCAGGGACAGTCGCCGTGGATGGGTAATTTCGTTCTTCGGATGTTTCCCTTCGACACCATCGAAGAGACCCTAAACGACTGGGGCTATGTTACCGAGAAACTAGAAGACCAGACTTTCTTTCAGCGCCGCTTCGCCTCGACCCTTGAGCAGGATCAAATGCTCGAACAACTGAGTGACCAGGGTATCGACCCGACCGGCCTGGAGGCCGAGGGCGATCTTCTCGCCGAATTCTATCTGTCCCGCCCGATTAAAGACGCGGCCGAAATGCCGATCGCAAGCTTGTTTCACGCCTGCACTTAAGCTGCCAAGGCCACACCCATGGGCGTCTTGAACGCTTCCTCGCGTAGCCAATCGCGAAAAGCTTTAACATTCGGGTTACTGGCTTTCTCTTCCGTGGTCATGCTGTAGATGCCACCTGGGAAGGGTAAGTCGAGGTCGAACGGCGCCACCAGACGGCCCTGTTCAAGGTCGCGACTGGCGATCGCTCTGCGGCCCAGCACGACACCGGATCCTTCAATGGCCGCATCAAGACAATGATCGGGGTGATCGAAATGCAGGCCGGCGCCGGCGTCGAGTTCAGGCAGTCCGGCGAGCGCCAGCCATTTCGACCAACCCGGCGTGTTAGGCCAAAGCCGCAACAAAATATCGTCGTGGATCAGGGTGTGGCGCGCTAGATCGGCGGGGGTGCGGAGCGGCGGGTCGCCCGCGAGCAACTCGGGACGGCACATGGGCGTGGCGGACTCGTTCATCAGTTTTTCGGCAACCAGCCCCTCATTGTCACCCAAATTGTAGCGGATGGCGACGTCGGCCTGGTCGGTGGTGAGATCGATATTGGTCATGCTGGCGCCGATGCGCAGGTCGATCTTGGGATAGCGTTCGACAAAACGCGCCAGCCGCGGGGCCAACCATTTGGCGGCGAAATGGGGCGCCATTGTCACCATCACGACCCGGTCGGTTCGTGCCGGTGTGCCGATACGGCCAACCGCACGATGAAGTTCCTCAAAGCCGTCCCTGACCCCAGGGAAAGCGCGCGCACCGGCATCGGTCAGGACAATCGCCCGGTTGAGCCGGCGGAACAGCTTGACCCCGAGTTGGGTCTCGAGGGCCCGTATTTGATAGCTCACCGCCGCCGGCGTGACGTGCAATTCCGCGGCGGCCTTGGCGAAGCTGAGGTTGCGGGCGGCGGCCTCGAAGGCGCGCAATCCGTTCAGGGGCGGTAAATTGTACATGGGCTTATCAGATCAAATTTTCTTGTGTGACCACTGAATATTACTCGTTTGTCGGAGGGCAAAAAACCCCATAAAAGCGCGACTACGACAGCAGCCGACGTTCGGTTCGGAACAAATAATTATCGCACATGTCGTAACCAACGACAGCAGATTGAGAGGCACGCCATGTCAGAAAACAAAATGCAGGCCATCGTGTTGGGCGAAAATGGGGTCAGCGCCGCCGAAGTCGACCGGCCGCAGATCAAACCGACACAAATTCTGGTCAAGGTCGCCAGCTGCAGCGTAAACCGGTCGGACTTGCTAACCGTCCAGGGTCAAAATTTCGGCCATGT
>JABDJY010000208.1 GCA_013003285.1 Alphaproteobacteria bacterium
GCCAAGCACCAGACCGGCGATCCGCTGCTTGAACTGCCCGGCTTTCGCATTGGCCGCAGCGGTGTGGAACGCACCTTCGATTTGGCGTTGCGCGGCCGCGCGGGATCAAGCCAGCTGGAAGTAAACGCCCTCGGCAGGGTGATCCGAGAGTTGGGCCGGCGCGAGGGTCAGACCGGCCAGACGCTCGTCCTGACCTTCGATTCCACCCTGCAGCAATCGGCGATGAAGGCCTTGGGCGATCAGACCGGTTCCGTCGTCGTACTCGACGTCAATACCGGGGCGACCATGGTGCAGGCCTCGACCCCGACCTTCGATCCCAACAATTTCACCAACGGGCTCAGCGAGACCGAATGGCGCGCCTTGGTCGATGACGAACGCGCGCCCCTGCGCAACAAAGCCATCGCCGGCGAATACGCGCCCGGTTCGACTTTCAAGATGATCGTTGCCTTGGCCGCGCTCGAGGCCGGGCAGATAAATTCCGACACCTCGTTTTTCTGTTCCGGCAGCCTGACCCTGGGCGACGGCAAATTCCACTGCTGGAAGCGGCAGGGCCATGGCCACACGAACTTGAACAAGGGCATCGCCGAATCCTGCGACGTCTATTTCTATGAACTGTCGAAGCGGGTCGGTATCGACCGCATTGCCGATATGGCCAAGCGCTTTGGGCTGGGCCAGGATCTTGACCTCGATATACCGGGCGCACGACCTGGGCTCATCCCGACAAAAGCCTGGAAGAGCGCGGTGATCGGCCAGCGCTGGGCGCAAGGCGAAACGCTGGTGGCGGCGATTGGCCAGGGTTTTGTGTTGGCCACGCCGTTGCAACTGGCGACGATGATGGCGCGGATCGCCAATGGCGGTAGGGCGGTGACGCCGTTTATCGCCCGCGACGTCATGGCCAACGATAGTCTGGGCGGGCGCTCCGATGCGCCGCCGCCCGACATCGGGGTCAATCAGAACCATCTCGATCTTGTTCGCAAGGCGATGGTGAACGTCACCAATTCGCGCCGCGGCACCGCCTATCGCGCCCGTATCATGGTGCCGGGCATGGCCATGGCCGGCAAGACAGGCACCTCGCAGGTGCGGCGCATTACCCGCGCCGAGCGTGCCGCCGGCATCCTGAAGAACGAGCAATTGCCGTGGAAGCGCCGCGATCATGCGCTGTTCGTCGGTTATGCGCCGATCGAGGCGCCCAAATATGCGGTGGCGGTTGTGGTCGAACATGGCGGCGGTGGCTCTAAGGTCGCCGCGCCGATCGCGCGCGATATCATGGTCGAGACCCTGAAGCGGGACCCCGCGGGTCAAGCGCCGGGCGCCGATGTCGCCGGGTCGCGCGCGCCCGAGCAGAAGGTGTAGCGCGCCATGTCACGGGTCGGAGATTTCGGCGCACCCGAGCTGTCGCTGCGCGAAAAGCTGATTCACTTGAATTGGGAAATGGTGGTGATGATCTCGCTGATCGCCGGGATCGGCTTCGCCATGTTGTTTTCCGCCGCCAACGGCGATTTGAGCCCCTGGGCGTCGCGCCAAATGGTGCGCTTTGCGGTCGGCGTGGTGATGATGCTGGTGATCGCCGTCATCGATATTCGGTTCTGGCTCAAAGTCTCCTACGCACTGTACGGCCTGAGTTTTCTTCTGCTGGCGACCGTCGAGGTGATGGGCTCTGTCGGCATGGGCGCGCAGCGCTGGCTCGACCTTACGGTTATTCAGTTGCAACCGTCGGAGACCATGAAAATCGTTCTGGTGATGGCGCTGGCGCGCTATTTCCACGGTCTCGAATCCGACGATGCAGGCCGCGCCCGTTATCTTATCATTCCGCTGATCCTGATTGCCGCGCCGATGGCCTTGGTCTTGCGCCAGCCCGATCTGGGGACCGCCGGCGTCTTAGGGCTGATCGGCGTTGCCATGCTTTGGCTGGCCGGCGCCCGGCTGTGGCAATTCTTGGTGGTCGGCGGCGCCGGCCTAGCAGCGATCCCCATCGCCTGGCAGTTTCTGCACGGCTATCAGAAACAGCGGGTGCTGACCTTCTTGAACCCGGAATCCGATCCGTTGGGCGCCGGCTACCACATCATGCAATCGAAGATCGCCCTGGGGTCGGGCGGCCTGTTCGGCAAGGGCTTCCTGTCGGGCACCCAGAGCCATTTGAACTTTCTGCCCGAGAAGCAGACCGATTTCATTTTTACCATGCTGGCCGAGGAATTTGGCCTTTTCGGCGGCACCGCCTTGATCGGCCTGTATGCCCTGCTGATCGGCTATTGCATCTTTATCGCCTTTCGCTGTCGCAGCCAGTTTGCCCGGCTGCTGGCGATGGGGCTGGTGGTCAACTTTTTCCTCTATGTCTTCATCAACATCGCCATGGTGATGGGACTGGTGCCGGTGGTCGGCGTGCCGCTGCCGCTGATCTCCAATGGCGGCACAGCCCTGCTGACGGTTTTGATCGGCTTCGGTCTGGTCATGAGCTGCTGGCTCCACCGGGGTATCTACATAAACCGCCGCGGCGCAGCTTAAACGCCCGATCATCTCGCGCCGGCTATCGACAGCCCCAGACCCGTTTGCTATATCCCGCACTTCCACGGTGGGCCGTTAGCTCAGTTGGCAGAGCGG
This sequence comes from Alphaproteobacteria bacterium, assembly GCA_013003285.1. Lineage (GTDB taxonomy): Bacteria > Pseudomonadota > Alphaproteobacteria > UBA6615 > UBA6615 > JABDJY01. The sequence goes on from JABDJY010000208.1 coordinate 2,599, forward strand.
GTGACTCTTAATCACTAGGTCGAAGGTTCGAGCCCTTCACGGCCCACCAATTTTATTAAATAGTAACAAAGACTTATAATAAAATAGTTTCTAAATACCAAAATTTAGGCCGGGCCGTTTTAAAATTTGGTACCACATTGGTACCAGCAGAACAAAGTCAAACGGGTTACCGAGCTCCTAAATTAGAGCAGTCTGAAGAGTTTTTATCGTCCGGGCCGGCGTTTTTGCGCCGATTGATCTGCTTCCACCTCGACTACCCATTATCCGAATGTGTGATTAAACGGCGATCCGACGTCCGCTTTCCCCACAATTACG
>JABDJY010000211.1 GCA_013003285.1 Alphaproteobacteria bacterium
GTAAACGATTTCACCCGTGCCTATTCGGTGGACATGCTGAAACTGCTGTTTGCCGAACGCCTCGGCTGCAGCCGGGACGAAGTACCGGCGCGCATTGCCATAGTGATGTCGGGCGGTACCGAGGGCGGTCTGTCGCCGCACCTGCTGGTCGTCGGCGTTCGCGAACATTCCGGTGACGGCACCGACCAACCGGCGCTCGCGGTCGGTACGGCCTTCACGCGCGACTTCCTGCCCGAAGAGCAGGGCCGGATGACGATGGTACACGAAACAGCCGAGGCCGTGCGGCGGGCGATGGCCGCAGCAGCGCTGGACAGCACCGACGCCGTTCATTTCGTCCAGGTCAAATGTCCGTTGCTGACTTCCGAACGGATCGCTGACGCCTATGCCCGCGGGCGCGACGTGGTGACCGCGGATACCTATGCGTCGATGAGTTACACGCGCGGCGCATCGGCACTCGGCATCGCGCTGGCGCTCGGCGAACTGGATGAATCTCAGGTGACCGACGCGGCGATCGGCCATGACTGGTCGCTCTATTCGGGCCGCGCCAGCGCGTCGGCCGGAGTCGAACTGCTGAACTGCGAGGTTATCGTGCTCGGCAATTCGCCGCACTGGACCGGCGACAAGATCATCACCCATGACGTCATGCGCGACGCGATCGACGCCGCGGCGCTGTGGCGAGCGCTCGCCAATGCCGGGCTGGGTGCGCCGCCGCAACTCGATGCCGAGGCATGCGCCCGGCTCGACGCCGTTCTGTGCAAGGCGGAGCCCGCGACGACAGGCGAAATTCGCGGCAACCGTCACATCATGATCGACGACAGCGATATCAACGCGACCCGGCACGCGCGTGCTTTGGTTGGCGGGGTCGTCGCCGGGGCGGTCGGCCGTACCGACGTGTTCGTGTCGGGCGGCGCCGAGCATCAAGGTCCCGACGGCGGCGGTCCGGTCGCCGTCATCGCGAGACGCCCGGCGGCATAGCAACACGAATTGGGAGCGCAGAATGGAACTTTCAGGAAAGACCGCTTTCGTCACGGGGCCGGCCAAAGGCATGGGCCGAGCCATCACCCTGGCGTTGGCGCGCGAAGGCGCCAGCCTCGTTCTCGCCGGCCGTGATCTGGCACCAGTCGATGCGGTTGCCAGTGAGGTTGGGTCGCTCGGTGTCGGGGCACTGGTGCAACGCTGCGACGTCACCGAGGCGGACGAAGTGGCCAGCGCCGTTGCGGCCGGCCGCGAACGTTTCGGCGGCATCGACATTCTGGTCAATGTCGCCGGCGGCACCGGCCCGATCGGCAAGTCGGGAATCGAGACCACGCCCGACGAATTCGACCAGATCATGGAGCTCAATGTGAAGGGCTGCTTTCTGACGATGCGCGCCGTGCTGCCCGGCATGATCGAGCGCGGCGGCGGCAAGATCGTCAATGTCGGCGGCACCTTCGGCATGCGGGGTCGGGCCGGCCGGCTGAGCTACTCGGCGTCGAAATGGGGATTACGTGGACTGACGAAAAGTTTCGCGCTCGAGGTCGGACCTCACAATATCAACGTCAACTATGTCGCTCCCGGCATGGTTGACGGACCGCGTTTCCGCAAGGTTTGCACAGAGATGGCCGAGCGCCTTGGCATCAGCCTCGACGAGGCGCGCGTGAAACATGCCGAGGAATATGCGCTGCGCCGCGTCTCGACCGACGAGGACGTTGCGCATGCTGTGCTGTTCTTCGTCAGCGAAAAGTCGCGGCAGATCACCGGGCAGGATCTCGCCGTCGACGGCGGCTGGGTCATCTGAGATGACGGAGCGGTCGACACCCGCCGGCTTCGGCGGACGGCACGTGTGGAGCGTGTCGGACGATGCCGTCAGCCTCGTTCGGCCGGTCGTGCCACCGTGCCCTTACCGTGTGATGGCGGAACCCAAACCACTTGTCGTCGATCTTGCCCGGTCGGCACTCGTCGTGATCGATATGCAGAACGACTTTCTGCACGACGAGGGCTGGTTCGCCGGGAAGGGTGTCGATCCGGCGCCCCTGCGCGCGACGATCGGGCCGATCAACGCGCTCGCTGTGCATTTGCGTGGGCTCGACGTTCCGATCGTTTGGCTCAACTGGGGGGTGCGCGAAGACCGGCTCAACCTGCCGCCCGGGCTTGCCCATTCCGGCAAGCGCTGGCCGGAGGAGCGCGGCTACGGCGAAGACGGGCCATTCGATCATGGCGGCGCACTCGTGCGCGGAAGCTGGGGCGCCAAATCCTATGCCGAGCTTGACGTTGACGATGCCGATGTCCGCATCGACAAGTCGCGCTTCGGCGGGTTCACGGACAGCGACTTTGACGGGGTACTGCGCAACCTTGGCATCCACACATTGCTGTTCGCCGGTATCAACATCGACCGTTGCGTTTTCGCGACGCTGACCGAAGCTTCATTCCGCGGTTACGACGTCGTTCTTGTCACGGACGCCGTTGCCACGCCCTCGCCGCAAGCCTGCACCGAGGCGGTCCATTTCCTTGTCGACAAACTGTACGGCTTTCGGGTGCGTACCAACGCGGTGCTTGGCGGAACTTCGATTAGTAAATAGGCGTCGCTGATCAATAATTATGCATTCCGACGGTTTGCCAGCTCGGACAGGCACCAAAACGCCCGAATAGGGTCTGGCACGGCTTTTGCAGTTAATCCCTGTAGTTGAAACATCCGGCGCCGGAACATCCAGCGTCGCAACGCATTGCGAGAGGAGAAATTTCATGAATGCGAAACTGATAAGGAATCTCGGCCGCACGGCGATGGTGGCCATGGCCGCCGCCAGCGTGTTCGCGGCGTCGAGTGCCATCGCAGCGGACATGCTGCCCGTCAAATTTGTCCTGAACTGGAAGTTCCAATCGGTACAAAGCGGCTTCTTCGTTGCCGCGGATCGCGGATACTTTGCCGATGAGGGCATCGATATCACTATTGACCAAGGCAACGGTTCGAGTGCCGCGGTCAAGAACGTCGCCAGCGGAGCCTACGATGCCGGATTCGGCGATATAAACGCGCTGATCCGCATCGCCGCCGAAACGCCGGCCGAGGCGCCGATCGGCGTCTATATGATCTACAACCAGCCGCCCTTCGTCATCGTAACCAAGTCGGGATCGGGCATAACCAAGCCGGCCGACTTGATCGGCAAGACACTCGGCGCGCCGGCCAGCGACGCCGCCTACAAAATGTTTCCTGCTTTCGCCAAGCTTGCCGGTATTGACGCCAGCAAGGTTTCGTGGTCGCACATGAAGCCGGCCCTGCGCGAACAGATGCTGATGCGTGGTGAGGTTGATGCGGTGTCGGGCTACAACACGACGATCTGGTTCGGTGCCAAAGGCATGGGAGTCGATCCGAAGAAGGACTTGACCTTTATCAGCTTCGCCGATCACGGCATGGACATCTACAGCAACTCGGTCGTTGTTTCGCAGAAGCTCTACAAGGATCATCCCGACAAGGTCGCTGGTCTGGTGCGCGCCATCAACAAGGGGTTCATGGATGTGCTGGCCGATCCCGAACTGGCGGTCACGTCGCTGAAGAAGCGCGCTCCTCTGGCCAAGGACGATATCGAACGTGACCGATTCAAGACGGTTTTCGACTTGCTCGTTTTCTCCGACGAGATGAAAAAAATCGGCCTTGGCGCAATCGATCCAGTCCGCATGAAGCGGTCCATCGGGATCGTCGTCGATGCCTTCAATCTTTCCGCAACACCCGACATCTCTCAGGTCTTCGATACCAAATTCCTGCCGCCGCAGGAAACGCGGCTGGTCAACTAAAGCCGGACTGTTGTGATTCCGATGTTAGACAGTTCGTTCGTTAAACTCGATGGCGTCGCGGTCGAATATGGCCGCGGCGCCACCGCAACCCGGGCCGTCGACCACGTCTCCCTGGACGTAGCCGAAGGCGAGTTCGTCGCGCTGGTCGGGCCGTCCGGTTGCGGCAAGTCGACATTGCTGAAACTGGTGTCGGGGCTACTGCCACCGACGCGCGGTGTCGCATCGGTCGACGGTGCCGCGGTGACGGCGCCGCTGAAGATCGTCGGCATGGCGTTTCAGAGTGCGACCATGCTGCCGTGGCTGCGCACGATCGACAACATCCTGCTACCGCTGAAGATCGTCGAGCCCCACCGGCAGCAGTTTCGGGCGGAGAAGTCCGCCAATCTCGACAAAGCGATGGAGCTCCTGCGGCGCGTCGGCCTTGACGGATTCGAGGATCGTTATCCCTGGGAATTGTCCGGTGGCATGCAACAACGGGCATCGCTGTGTCGCGCCCTGATTCACGACCCGCGGCTATTGTTGCTGGACGAGCCTTTCGGCGCGCTCGACGCATTCACCCGCGAGGAACTCTGGCAGGTTTTGCAGAATTTATGGTTCGACCGCAAACCGACCGTGCTGCTGGTCACGCACGATCTGCGCGAGGCGCTCTTCCTCGCCGATCGCGTGATCGTCATGAGTGCCCGTCCCGGCGTCGTGATTCACGACCAGCGTGTCGGCTTCAAACGTCCACGAAGCCTGCACGACCTTTACACGGGCGAAGCTGGTGCGCAGATGGAAGAACTGCGTTCGAAGATCGATCACCGTAGTCTCGTGGGCGAGGAAACCGCATGATGGCCGACCGAACGAGAATGCTCGCACCCTACATCTTCGCGATAGCGTTGTTCCTGATTTGGGAAATCGGTACGCGTGTTTTCGACGTGTCGGTCTACGTGCTGCCGCGACCGAGCCAGTTTTTCGGCACGCTCTATGAATTTTGGGACGGCATCAGCTTCCATGCCACGCAAACCCTGCTGACGACGCTGGTCGGGTTTGCGATCGGCGTCTCGGCGGGCGCTGTGCTGGGTGCTGCCTGCGGTGCGTCGCGAACGGTGTACGCGACGATATACCCCGCCCTGATCGGCTTCTACAGTATCCCCAAGGTGGCGCTGGTGCCGATCTTCGTCATCTGGTTCGGTTCGGGTACGGCGCCGGCACTGTTGACCTCGACAGTAATTTGCATATTCCCGGTTCTGGTCAACGTCGCGACCGGCGTCGCTACGACGGAACGCGACATGGAGGATGTGCTGCGCTCGCTCGGTGGCAGCCGGTTTGACATTCTGCGGCACGTCTCGCTGCCGCGATCGCTGCCCTACTTCTTCGCGTCCCTCAAGGTCGCCATCTCGCTCGCTTTTGTTGGCACGGTGATTTCCGAAACTGTCGCCGCCAACCGTGGCATCGGTACCATGATGGTCAGTGCCAGCGCCGATTTCGACGTGCCGCTGGTGTTCGCCGGGCTGGTGCTGCTCGCGGCGATGGGCATTTGCATGTACGCCGCGTTCGCACTGGTTGAGCGGCGCATGGTCGGCTGGGCCAAGCGGGACGTCGATTTCACGCACTGAGCTTTGTCCATGTTTCCTGTCCTTGCCTGCGGAGTCAGATTATGACCACAGCCACCGACCACGCCGTTGTCGATCTTGTCATCGACAACGGAACTGTCGTCACCGAGGATCTCGTCGTCGAAGCGAGCCTGGCGATCCGCGACGGTCGTATCACTGTTATCGGTGCTGCGGTCGACATGCCGCCGGCAGCTGAGCGTATTGATGCGACCGGCCTGCATATTCTGCCCGGGGTGATCGACGTGCATGTGCATTTCCGCGAGCCGGGCATGGAGGAAAAAGAGGACTGGGAAACGGGCTCGACGGCCGCCGTGATGGGGGGCGTAACGACGGTATTCGAAATGCCGAACACCGACCCGCCGGTCGATACCGTCGAACACTACAACCTGAAGCTCGACCTCGCGGCAGCCAAGTCGCACTGCGATTTTGGCATCTACGGGGTGCTCGGCGAGCACAACCTCGATCAGTTGGAGCCGCTTGCCGAAGCCGGCGCGATCGGCTTCAAGCTCTTCCTCGGCAACACCACGGGCAACCTGCCCTGTCCGTCCGATGGCGCCGTGCTGGAAGGATTCGAAATTCTGGCGCGTCTCGGCAAGCGTGTCGCCATTCACGCCGAGAACTCGCCGATCCTGTTCTGGCGCGAGGATCGGCTTAAGGCCGCCGGCATGGAGGCGCCGCATTATCACCTCGCCGCTCGCGCCGACATCTGCGCCCTCGAGGCGTTGACCAAGAGTTGCGTGCTGGCCGAGTGGACTGGCGCGCGCATCCACATCGCGCACGAGAGCACGTCGCTGTCCTTGCCGCATATTCGTTACTACAAGGAACGCGGCGTCAATATCACGGTCGAGACGCTGCCGCAGTATCTCTATCTGTCGGTCGACGACATGGAGAAACCCGGAGGCGAGAAGCTGCGCATGAATCCGCCGATTCGCGAGGCCTGTCATCAGGCGCCGCTGTGGGCCGCGCTGCTCGACGGCACCGTCGATATGATCTCGACCGACCACGCGCCGCACACGCCGGCCGAGAAAGCCGGCAACCGTATCTGGGATGTCGCCTGTGGCTTTCCCGGAATCGAAACGTCTCTACCGCTGATGCTAACGGCTGTCGCCGAGGGCCGTATGAGCCTCAATCAGTATGTTCGCATCAGTTCGGCTAACGCCGCGCGTGCCTGGGGCTTGTATGGCCGCAAAGGTTGCATCGCACCGGGCGCCGACGCCGATCTGGTGCTCGTTGATCTTGCCCGTCAGGAAACGCTTTCGGCGGAACGGTTGCACTCGCGCGGCAAGGTTTCGGCCTTCGATGGCCGGCGTACGACCGGGTGGCCGGTGGCAACGCTCGTGCGCGGCCGGGTCGTCATGCGGGATGGCGAACTAACCGGCGAACCGGGATGGGGCAAGCCGGTCGAGCAGACCATGCCGCCGCCGACGCCGCGCAATCTCGATAAACACATCGCTTCGCTCGTTGGCGCGTCGCCGGCACCCACAGCTGTCTGAGAACCGGTATGGACACAATACAGCGCGATCGCGTCATGGCGTGGATCGACGACCATTTCGACGAGCAGGTCGCCTTTCTGCAAGCCCTCGTACGTCAGCCGTCTGACAATCCACCGGGTGATTGCGCCGCGCACGCGGAACTTGCCGGCGATCTGCTCGATGCCATGGGGTTCAACGTCGAGCGCTACCAGGTTCCGGCAGAATTTGCGCGTCGGCACGGCATGGTCAGCGCGACCAACTTGATCGTGAGGCAGCCTTTTGGTGCCGACGGCCCTACGGTGGCACTCAATGCGCATGGTGATGTCGTGCCGCCCGGCGACGGCTGGACGCACGATCCCTACGGCGCTGAAGTTGTCGATGGCTGGATGTTCGGCCGTGGCGCTGCGGTGTCGAAGTCTGATTACGCGACCTATGCCTTCGCCCTGCGCGCGCTGATGGCTGCCGGACTCGACCTCTCGGGGACGGCCGAACTGCACTTTACCTATGACGAGGAAACCGGCGGTATGACCGGACCGGGCTGGTTGCTTGAACAGGGTCTGACACAGCCGGACTTCGTCATATCGGCCGCGCTTTCCTATAGTGTCATCGTCGCGCACAATGGCTGCCTGCATCTCGAAGTCACGGTGCGCGGCCGCTCGGCGCATGCTGGGCGACCGGAAACGGGCCATGACGCCCTCGAAGCCGCGACGGCAATCCTCAATGCGCTTTATGCCCATCGTGCTGCCCTCGCCGTGCGCAAATCGGAGACGCCCGGTATCGACCATCCGACGCTGGTGGTCGGTCTGATTTCCGGAGGTATCAACACCAATGTCGTGCCCGACCAGGTGCGATTTCGTATCGACCGGCGGATAGTTCCCGAGGAAATCGCGCAAGAAGTTGAAAGCGAGACGCGCGACGTTATCGAGGCTGCCGCAGCCGGTCTTGACGGAATTTCGGTCGATATCGACCGCATCCTGCTTGCGCGCCCGTTCATACCACGGAAAGGCAGCGACCGGCTCAACGAAATCCTGTGTCGGAATGCGTCGGCGGTGATGGGCGAGCCTGTGACGGTCGCTGGCGTACCGCTCTATACGGATGCGCGCCTCTACAGCGAGGCGGGCATTCCGACCGCGATGTACGGCGCCGGTCCGCGTTCGGTACTCGAAGCCAACGGCCACCGCGCCGACGAGCGGCTTGAGTTGGATGACCTTCGCAAGGCGACCAAGGTAGTGGCGTTGGCGGTGGCCGAGTTGCTGGGTGCCGGAAAGGCCCTGTCAGACTAACCCGGCCTTGAGCCGAAGCGAGGCCTGTTTGTAGCGTCGATGGAAGTAAAGTCCGTTTCAAGATCGCAATGGCTCTCCCGAGATTATTCGCCTGACGGTGTTGATGTGCGTGCGACGGGCGGCGGTTCTTCGGAGCCGCCACTTTCGTTTGTCGGGGTGGCCACGATGTCCGTTGTGGGCCATTGGCAATCGCGAACGGCCACCGCTACCCACGACTGTTCTACCCCGACACCGGACGTAATCGCCGTAAAAGCAGACATCGGTAACCGGACATCGCCAGCACACAATAACCCCGAAGACGGCAAGGCCAATAACCGACGGTTGCCGGACCAGGGTTTGCAGGAATGTGACTTCAGAATCGAATTGGTCATTGACGAAGGCGAAAACGGCGTGTTTTAGCGAAGATGTTCTCATAAGGGAATTTTTGTCCTACTGGTGTGGATGTCTGGCCCGGCTTTTGCATTGTTTGGAACAGGCATTGGGGCTTCGGGCGTGTCGGCACAGTTGCTGCTCGTCTGCCGCCCATCGGAGAGGACAGTAGTATTATGGACAGTATCGATATTGATTGGATGCTCGCCCAGCCTGGTCACGCGGCGGCGCAGCAGGGCGCGCGGATAAGCTTTTCAGATGGTCGCATTGCGGGGACCAGCGGGATTGCTGCTCCGGGCAATGGGCTGCTGGCGATGCCAGCGCTGGCCGATGCGCATGACCATGGACGCGGTCTGCGGCCTTTGAGTTTCGGTGCGACGGATCTGCCGCTGGAGCTATGGCTGCCGCAGCTGGGGCTTGAGCCAAGGGTCGATCCCTATCTGCGCGCGGCGGTGGCGTTCGGGCGCATGGCAGTCAGCGGTGTTGCTGCGGCCAATCATTGCCACAACCCGCAAAACCATGACCGCATAGTGGAAGAGGCCGAGGCGGTATCCCGCGCCGCACGTGATATCGGCATACGGGTGGGGTTTGCCGTACCGGTTATGGACCGCAACGAAGTGGTCTATGGAGATCCTGGTCCGCTAATCAGCGCCCTAGGAAAGGAAAGATTCGACACCGTCGAGGCGCGGCTGAAGCGGCCGCCGACCGAAGTTCAGGTTGCCCGTGTCGAGGAGATCGCCGCCTTCGAACATGAGCGCTTCCATGTTCAATACGGACCGTTTGCGCCGCATTGGTGCAAGGACAAGACACTGGCGGCGATTGCACAAGCCTCTGCGGATACCGGCCGGCGCATGCACATGCATTTGCTTGAGACTGAGCGGCAGCGCCAATGGGCGGATGCGGCCTATCCTGGCGGACTGGTGCGTCATCTCGATGCAATCGGATTGTTGTCGGAGCGCCTGACCGTAGCGCATGGCGTTTGGTTGCGGCCCGACGAAATGGAATTGCTCGCTGCTCGGGATGTCACGGTGTCAATTAACACCAGTTCGAATTTGCGCCTGCGTTCGGGTATCGCGCCGCTTGCGCAAATGCGTGCGGCGGGGCTCGCCTGGGCAGTCGGCCTCGACGGGATGGCATTCGACGATGACGAGGACGCGCTGCGCGAATTGCGTCTCGTCTGGCATGTCCAGCAGAGCAGCAGCTTTTCTCCGTCGCTCGACGTGGCAAACCTGTTCGACGCGGTATGTCGGCGCGGCTGGTGGACGGTCACAAACCGCGACGAGGGTGGCCGTATCGAGCCAGACGCAGCTGCCGATATGATTGTGCTCGATTACGCAGCAATGACTGGAGACGCTGTAACCGACGGGCTCGACCCGCTGGCTATAGTGCTGACCCGCGCGTGTCGGCGGCATATCGATACGTTGATCGTCGGCGGACAGCCGATCGTTGCCGGGAAACAGCTCATCAGCGCGGACCTTCCTGCGCTTGAAGCGCGCCTGCGCGAAGAAGCGCGCGCTGCCTTTGCCGGATTGCCCGAACCGGACGATGAATTCACCCGGCTGCTTGACGCGCTGGCCGACTATTACAGCCGAAGCTGCCATTGCTATGTCTGACGGCTTGCGCCGGCTCACCCGCCCGCCGCAGCGGGGGTGTGCCACACAATGTAGAGATATGTTTATCGAGCTTGCGCGTCGCCGGCACCCACAGCCGTCTGAGAACCGGTATGGACACACGCATCAAGGCGTGGATCGACGAGCAGGTCGCCTTTCTGCAATCCCTCGTACGTCAGCCGTCTGACAATCCACCGGGTGATTCCGCCGCGCACGCGGAACTTGCCGGCGATCTGCTCGATGCCATGGGGTTTAGCGTCGAGCGCTTCCAGGTTCCGGCAGAATTTGCGTGTCTGCACGGCATGTCCATCATCCCACCTAATCGCGGCAAATTTTTCTGTCGCGAGTTGCGATGCTCGCCGGAAACGTCAGCACCTCGATGACAACTTTGCCGTTATCGATCATCAGGTCGGCTTGTTCGGCCATTCTTTCCTCTCTTCGGCTATAAGATATTGCCTGCCAGCGGAATAGTCACCGCCGATCTCATCTTTACAGAACAAAGCGCAAGAGCCATGCCATTTGGCATAGCTGTTTAATGCAGATTTTTGCAGCTTACCTCCGCAGTTCCTTGCCGGGAGCGACGTTCTTTTGGGCGATCACCCGCATGTTTTGCCCAAGTAATGTGCAACACACCCATGGCAACACGCTTGGCTGCGCCATTCGACAAGCGCGCGCTCTGGCACGCCGCTTGCATTATTCCAGAGGAACGGTTTTGGGACATCACCAAGGAGAGTAAGCATGTTGAAGAAAATTTTATTTGCGGCGGTCGGTGCCACGGTGTTGGGCGTTTCAGCCAGTGCGGCAACTGCCGCCGAATACACCTTTAAGTTCGCGCATGTTTTGAGTACCGATACGCCCGGCCACATGGCGGCTGAATTGTTAGCAAAAAAGGTGGCCGAGAACACCGGTGGCAAGGTCGCCATCGAGGTCTTCCCCGCCGGTCAACTCGGCAATGATACTGAGATCGTCGAGCAGATTCAGCTTGGCAGCATCCATATGGGTATTCCACCTACGGCGAAGCTTGGCAATTTCGAGCAGCGCATGCAGTTATTCGACCTGCCGTTCATTTTCCCCACGGCCAAAGCGGCCTATGCAGTACTCGATGGCGAGATCGGCAATGAGCTTTTAGCAACACTTTCTGCTAAGGGCCTGTACGGTGCCGCTTATTGGGAAAGCGGGTTCAAGCAAATCACGACCAGCGTCAAGCCGATTGCAGCGCCAGAGGATTTGGCAGGCATCAAGATGCGCACCATGTCCAGCCCGCTGATCATCCAACAGTACAAGGCATGGGGAGCCAATCCGATCCCGATCGCCTTTGCAGAGGTCTACAACGCGCTGCAACAGGGCGTGGCCGAAGCGCAAGAGAACTCCTTCGTGTCAATCGACAAGATGAAGTTTTATGAGGTACAGAAATATCTCACCGTATCGAACCACGCCTATCTGGGTTATGCCTTTATCGTGAACAAGGCGGCTTGGGATGGCCTGCCCGCCGATTTGCAGAGCAAGGTCCAGGCTGCGATCGAAGAGGCGCGCAATTTCCAGCGCGCGGAGAACGCCCGTCTCAACGATTCCCTTTTGGAAAAGATGAAAGGCGCGGGTCTGCAGATTACCGAGCTCGATACGGCAGGGATTACGGCATTTGTCGAAGCCAGCAAAAAGGTGCACGATTCTTATGCCGATGTCCTCGGCAAGGGTATGCTGACGCGTACCTATGCGGTGACGAACCAGCATTTGAACTAGGAGAACGCAGGGATGTTTGCCCTGGCGAGCCGTTGGCTCGCTCTGTTTGAGGACGTGGCGATGGTGACGAGTATGGCGCTCGTCACCTCGCTCATCTCGATCCAGGTGTTCCTGCGTTATGTGTTGAACGATTCGCTACCTTGGGCCGAGGAGCTCGTCCGGTATACCGTGGTGTGGATGAGTTTCATCGGCGCAGGCATGGGTATACGCCGAGGTGCGCATATTGCTGTGGCCATCGGCATACAGCTTTTGCCGTCGCGCATCGCCAAATTGTTGTCGATGGCGGGGCTTACCCTGGGATTGGCGTTTGCCGTGTTGCTCACCGTATATGGCGCAAAGCTTGTACTGCATGTCGGCGGCTTCGGCCAACTCTCCTCGGCGATGCGGGTCCCGATGGCGGCCGTCTATGCGTGCCTGCCGCTCGGCGGCATGCTGCTGTTCTTTCGGTTTGCCGAAGCGCTTTTGGCACTGCTGCAACCTTCTAAAGCAGCAGGGCATAGCGGGTCATCGGAACTGGAATGGACGGGCGGGCTCTAGCCGGTGAGCGCAGGTATTCTCGGCATATTAGCGGCAGCCCTGCTGGTCGGAACCCCAATTTTCGTTGCGTTGGCGCTAACTGTCTTCGTTTTGCTCGGTTGGCAAGCGTCCGTGCCTTTGCCAGTTGTGCCGCAACGAATGTTCGCGGGGATCGACAATTTCACCTTAATGTCGATCCCGTTGTTCATTCTGGCGGCAGAGTTGATGCGTATCGGCGGGCTTGCCGAACGGCTGGTGGATCTGGCGCGGGTTCTTGTAGGCTGGTTCCCTGGAGGCATGGCCTTCGCCGCCGTCCTCGCCTGTGTCTTCTTCGCTTCCGTGTCCGGCTCATCGCCAGCTACGCTGGCGGCCATTGGCACGATCATGATTCCGGCAATGCTGGCCGCCGGATACGACAAGCGCTTTACCGTCGGGCTGGTGACCACAGCCGGTTCGCTTGGCATCGTCATCCCACCGAGCATCACGCTAATAATATATGGCGCGGTTACCGGCACCTCGATCGGCCGCCTCTTCGCTGCCGGTATTTTGCCGGGTATTTTGCTGGGCGGCATGCTGGCCGCCTATTGCTACATCCATGCCCGGCGAACCGGCATGGCCTTTGCACTGCCGCCGGCGTGGCGCGAATGCTGGCAAGCCCTGCGCCGAGCGGCATGGGGGCTGGGCCTGCCGGTTGTCCTTCTCGGCGGCATTTACTCGGGTATTTTCACGCCGACCGAATCCGCCGCCATCGCCTGCGTCTATGGACTAATGGTCGGCGTCATCGTTTATCGCCAGATTGGCTTGACGGATCTGGGAAGCATTTTGCGCAATGCCGGGCTTTTATCGGCGACCTTGCTGCTGATTACCGCCGGTGCCTCCGCATTTTCCTGGCTGCTGGCAAGCCAGGGCATCCCCGCCCGACTTGCTGCCGAGGTGCTAACACTGAGCGATTCGAGATTCGGCCTGTTATTGCTGTTCAATTTGGTACTACTCGTCGCCGGTTGTTTCCTTGACGGGGCGTCTGCGGTGATAATTCTTGCCCCGCTGATGGAACCCATCGCGCGTTCGGTCGGGGTTGATCCTGTGCATTTCGGCATTGTGACGCTGATCAATGTCGAGATCGGAATGTTGACGCCACCCGTCGGCCTTAACCTTTTTGTTGCCTGTCATATCTCGGGACTGCCGATCACCAGCGTGGCGCGTGCCGTGCTGCCAAGTCTCGGCGTCTTGCTGCTGGGACTGGTGCTGATAACCTATGTGCCGTGGATCAGCATGGTTATCCCCGGTCTGATCTATGGCTGATATGGCAGATACGCTGATCCGCTACGCCCTGCTCCTGCTAGCCGAAGGCGATGGATATCAGCCGGTACGGGCCGACCTGCGAATTCGCGATGGAGTGATCGCGGAACTAGACCGGCAAGCAAAGTTGACGCCGGCCCCCGGCGACAAGGTGATCGATGCGAGAGACCGGTTGGTGTTGCCGGGTTTTATAAATGCGCACGCGCACTCGACGATGGCGCTGCTAAAGGGCACAACGGACGGGCTAAACCATCCCGCCTTCATGTGGCAAAACCAGGCGGATACAGTTGGAAGAAGTGCTGAGGAAGTTGAGCTGACGACGACGCTTGCGGCCGCCGATATGTTGCGCCACGGCATTACGTCGGTGATCGACCATGTGCCGGAGCAAAACGCGGTCTCAGACACCGTGGCGCCTGTTATTCGCGCCTGGCGGAAAAGCGGCCTGCGTGCTGCTGTGGCTCTGCGTGTCTTCGATGAAGCGTATGACGATATCGCTGCGCCAGGCCTGACAGCAGCGCAAAATGCGCTGGCCCACCTGCCGGCGAACGAAGTTCTCTCTCGCCTGATCCAGACGATCGAGGACTGGCATCGGCCAGCGGAGCGAATCAGTATTTATGTCGGTCCGTCCAACACCGAACGTTGCAGCGACCTGTTACTAGCGGAAGGGCACGCGCTGGCGGCGCGTCATAAGACCGGCTTTCACGCACATCTTCTGGAAACCGAGGTCCAGCGCACCCTCTGTCTCGAGAAGCGGGGTACGACACCCATCGTACGCCTGAACCGGCTGGGTGCGCTAACTCAGCGCTGCTCGTTCGCACATTGCGTGTGGGTCGATGATGCGGAAATCGCGCTGCTGGCGGAAAGCGGCGCGGTGGTCGTTCACAATCCGCAAAGCAACGCCAAGTTGGGCGTCGGCACTATGCCGCTGACCACTATGCACGAAGCGGGTGTGCAGGTCGCGCTGGGCACCGATGGCGCTAGCACCAACGACACCCAATCCATTCATGAAGCGATGGGGCTAGCCATCTTGCTGCCGCGTATTGCCGGTGTTGGACGGTCACGCTGGCCAGATTCGAACGTGGCGCTAGACATGGCGTGGGTTGGCGGTGCGGCAGCTTTAGGG
>JABDJY010000228.1 GCA_013003285.1 Alphaproteobacteria bacterium
AGCGGCGATAGCCGCCAATATTAGTCCAAAGCCACATCGTCGAGCGGAAACCGCGTCTTGATGCGGTCGAAAATCTCGTCGCGCAGGTCGCGGTAGGCGGCGAGCCTGGTTTCCCGATTGCCTTCGACAATCGTCGGGTCGGCCATGGGCCAGTATTCGATCTCGCACGATATGGTGCGGGTCAGCTCGACCGCACGGTGCTGGGCTTGCGGCGTGAAGGTGACGATCAGATCGATCGACTGGTCGGCGAGATCGTCGAATGTTTTGGGTTTGTGACGCGACACGTCGAGGCCGATTTCGGCCAATGCCGAAATCGCGAAGGGATCGACTTCGTCGGCCAGCAAGCGCACCCCGACGCTATCCACATAGATGCGATGACCGAGCAGATGCTTCATCAGCGCCTCGGCCATGGGCGAGCGGATGGTGTTTCGGTTGCACGCGAACAGGACGCTGCCGGGAAACTCGCTCATGCCGCTCACGCCCTGATATGCAAGGCGCAGATGAGGGTGAACAGGCGGCGCGCGGTGTCGAAATCGATCTCGACCTTGCCGGCCAATTGGGCGCGCAGCCGCTCCGAGCCCTCGTTATGGAGCGCGCGGCGGCCCACATCGATGGCCTCGATCTGCGCCGGCGAGGCGGAGCGAATAGCCTCGTAATAGGATTCGCAGACGGTGAAATATTCGCGAATAGTGCGGCGAAACGGCTGCACGGAGAACATCACGGCGCCGATTTTCACCCCGTCTTCGCGGTCGATGTCGAAGATCAGGCGGGTGTCCTGAATACGCAGGGTGACGTTATAGGGGCCGTGCGGCGCGCCGCCAAAGAACACCGCATCGGGTTCGAAACTGTTGGCCTCGACCAGATCGTAGATCGCCACATCGATCTCGCGCTCCACGTCCGGATGGTAGCGAACGACCGACGGATTATCGATTGTGACGCCGAGAATGCGGTGACTATTGTCCGGCAAGGGCTTTACCCTCGGGTCCGCGCGCGCGGTCAGGTGTCGTCGTCGGGCGCGCCGTCGTTCAGACGTATCGCCACCGACAACGCGTGGGCCTGCAGCCCTTCGGCATTGGCCAGGGTGACCGCGGCCGGCCCAATGGCGCGCAACCCCTCGGCGCTGCACGAGATCAGCGAGGACCGCTTGAGGAAATCGAGCACGCTCAGCCCCGACGAGAACCGCGAGGTCCGCCCGGTCGGCAGTACATGGTTGGGTCCGGCGACATAATCGCCGATGACTTCCGGCGTATAGGCACCGATAAATATCGCGCCGGCATTGCGCACCTTGTCGGCCAGAGCTTCGGCGCCGTTGCACGCCAATTCAAGATGCTCCGGCGCGATGCGGTCGATCAACGGCAGGGCGGCGGCGATGTCGGGCACCAGAATAATGGCGCCGTATTGGTCCCAGCTTTCACGCGCGATATCGGCGCGCGGCAGGGTCGAGAGATGGGACTCGACCGCCGCCTCAACCGCATCGGCAAAAGCCGCATCGTCGGTGATGAGCAGCGACTGCGCGGCGCGATCATGCTCGGCCTGGCTCAGCAAATCGGCGGCGATCCAGGCGGGATCGTTGCTGCCATCGGCGACCACCAGAATTTCCGACGGGCCGGCGATCATATCGATGCCCACGGCGCCGAAGACCTGGCGCTTGGCGGCCGCCACATAGGCATTGCCGGGCCCGACAATTTTGTCGACCGGGGCAATGGTCTCGGTGCCATAGGCCAAGGCGCCCACCGCCTGCGCACCGCCGATGCGATAAATCTCGCTCACCCCCGCCAGGTCGTCGGCTGCCAAGACCAGCGGGTTCAACACTCCATCGGGGGCCGGCACCACCATGACGATGCGCTCGACCCCGGCGACCTGCGCCGGCACGGCGTTCATCAGCACCGACGACGGATAGGCCGCGGTACCGCCGGGCACATAAAGGCCGGCCGCCGCAACCGGCCGCCAACGCCCGCCGAGGCGCACGCCGCTGGCATCCACATAATCGATATCCTCGGGAATCTGACGGCGGTGAAACTCTGAAATGCGATCATGCGCCTTGGCCAGAGCTGCCAGCACGTCGGCGGCGCAGGCATCGTGCGCGGCGGCAATATCGGCTGCCGGCACGCGCATTTCGTCGGCGGTCAGGCGGACCCGGTCGAACCGTTCGGTGAATTGAAGAACTGCCGCATCGCCGTCCTTGCGCACGGCGGCCAGAATATCACCGACCACCTTGCCGACATCTTCATCGGCCTCGCGCTTTTCGCCAAGGAGATCGGAAAAGGCCTGTTCGAAATCACTCCTGGTGCTGTCGAGCCTACGCGGCATCCCGGCCACCTTCGACCGCCGTCTGGAAGCGTTCGATCCACCCGCCCAGCGCCGTCGATCGGGTCTTCAGGGCGGCGCGGTTGACCACCAGGCGCGAACTGACTTCGGTGATGGTTTCGATCTCCACCAAGCCGTTCGACTTCAAGGTGGCGCCAGTCGAGACCAGGTCGACGATGCGCCGGCACAGCCCCAGCATGGGGGCCAGCTCAATGGCGCCGTTCAGCTTGATGCATTCGGCCTGCACGCCGCGCTGGGCGAAATGGCGCTGGGTCAAATTGGGATATTTCGTGGCCACGCGCACATGGCTCCATTCGGCCGGATTGTCGACCGCCACCACGGCTTCGGGCGCGGCGACCACAAGTCGGCATTTGCCGGCCTCGAGGTCGAGCGGCGCGTAAAGCTCAGGATAATCGAATTCCATAACCACGTCGTTGCCGCACACGCCAAAATGGGCCGCGCCGAAGGCGACGAAGGTCGCCACGTCAAACGAGCGCACACGGATCAAGTCGAGGTGCGGGTCGGAGGTGGTAAAGCGCAATGCCCGCGATTTCGGATCATCGAACGCCGCCTCGGGCTCGATACCGGCGCGATGGAGGATCGGCATCATCTCAGAGAGGATTCGGCCCTTGGGCAGTGCGAGAATAAGTTTGTCGTCCTGGCTCACGACAGGTCTCCGGGTTACACGTGTGTGGCAGTGCCTTGGCTTCGGCCTACAACCGCCGGCAAATTGCCAGCGCCGACTTACTCAATCGTTAGCGTGTTGCGGTTGCCGTTGCGCCGGCCAGGGCTCACCAAAGTCCTCTAAATGGCACAGCAGGCCCGTGGTTTCCAGCCGAATTGCCGCTTCGCCGGAAAAGGTCAGCTCGATGACCGCCCCCTCGCCGCCCGGACTGTCCACCAGCATAATGGTTAAGAGGTTGAGAAATGACCCGGGCTGCAGCCGATCGATCCCGCGCCGCTGGACTTTCACCACATTATCGAAGATCACGCCGCTATGGATACGCTCGTGACCGGAGTTCCCGCTATCCGCCGTTTTTTCCCAGCGATACCGGTTGGCGGCGAACATGAAGCGCTGCTCGCTGGCGTCGTAGGCGATGTCAAGGACAGGCACGATGGCGTCCTGCAACGCGCCGGCGACCGCCTGTAAATCGTCACTGTCGACCGCTTTGAGTTTTAACAAGCCGCCCCCATCGCCCACTTTACGGCACCCTTGCTAGGCTACGTCCTTCACCCGCTCGATATCGGCGCCGACCCCCGCCAGCTTTTCTTCCAACCGCTCGTAGCCGCGATCCAGATGATAAATCCGCCGTACCACGGTTTCCCCGTCGGCGATCAAGCCGGCCAGGACCAGGGATGCGCTGGCGCGTAAATCCGACGCCATAACCGGTGCGCCGGTCAGCTTCGGCACCCCGCGCACAATCGCCGAGCCGCCATGCAAGGTGATATCGGCGCCCATGCGCTGCAATTCCGGCACATGCATGAAGCGGTTCTCGAAAATCGTCTCCGTCACCACCGATGTCCCATTGGCCACGGACATGAGCGAGATAAACTGTGCCTGCAAATCAGTGGGGAAACCCGGATAGGGCTCGGTCTCGGCATCGACCCCGACAAGCTCGCTGTTGGACCGGTCAACCAAGATGTTGCCATTCTTTTCTTCGATGGTAATCCCGGCGTGGCGCAGCCGTTCGATCGCCGCGGCGAGATCGTGCATTCGCGCGCCGACGAGCTCGATGGTGCCGCCAGTGATTGCCGCGGCCATGGCATAAGTGCCGGTCTCGATGCGGTCGGGCATGATCGCATGACGGGCGCCGTGGAGCGTTTCGACCCCCTGCACGGTCAGGGTGGCCGTGCCCATGCCCTTGATTTCCGCGCCCATGGCAACCAGGCAGGTCACCAAATCATCGATCTCGGGTTCGCGCGCGACATTTTCCAGTACCGTCTCACCCTTGGCCAAGACAGACGCCAGCAGTAGGTTTTCCGTCGCCCCGACCGAGACCTTCGGGAATATTATGCGCGCGCCGGTCAACCCCTTCGGCGCGGAAGCATGAATATAGCCGCCATCCACCGACACTTGGGCGCCCAATTGCGCCAGCCCGTGCAAATGAAGATCGACCGGCCGCGTACCGATGGCGCAGCCGCCGGGCAGCGACACCTCGGCCTCGCCGGCCCGCGCCAGGAGCGGCCCCAGCACCAGCACCGAGGCGCGCATCTTGCGCACCAGATCATAGGGCGCGGTGGTGTTGGTGATGTCCTTGGCATGCAGCGACAGGACCCGGCCGATATGGCCGTCCTTATCGTCCTGGCCTTCCAGCGACACCTGCACCCCATGCTGGTTCAACAAGTTAGCCATGGTGGTGATGTCGGCCAGATGGGGCACATTGCCCAAGACCAGAGGTTCGTCGGAGAGCAGGCTGGCGCACATCACCGGCAGGGAAGCGTTTTTCGACCCGCCTATGACGATCGAGCCGGAAAGAGGCTTGCCGCCGCGAATTTGAATTTTATCCATGCCGTCGCCGCCGGGTCAGAGTTTCAAAACAATGTGGACGCGGTCATAGCGCCGGATTGCGGCGCCATAGTGGCGCATTATAACTTAGGAATCGTTATGCCTTGCTGGTGCATATATTTGCCCTTCTTGTCGGCGTAGGACACTTCGGGGGGCCCCTCGCCTTTGAGGAACAGGAACTGGCACGCCCCCTCATTGGCGTAAATCCGCGCCGGCAAGGGCGTGGTGTTGGAAAATTCCAGGGTCACATGGCCTTCCCATTCGGGCTCAAGCGGCGTCACATTGACGATGATGCCGCAGCGCGCATAGGTCGACTTGCCCAGGCAGATCACCAGGATATCGCGGGGAATGCGAAAATATTCCACCGTGCGGGCGAGCACGAACGAGTTGGGCGGGATGATGCAGACATCCGCATTGCGGTCGACGAAGCTCGCGGCGTTGAAGTCCTTGGGATCGACGGTGACCGAATCCACATTGGTGAAAACTTTGAATTCCGGCGACACCCGCGCGTCATAGCCGTAGGACGACAGGCCGTAGGAAATTACGCCATCGCGCATCTGCTCGTCGACGAACGGCTCGATCATGCCGTTGTCCTGCGACATTTGTCGGATCCAACTGTCCGGCATGATCGACATTGCCGCTTACTCCATGCTTACCGGCCAGGGCCCGAACCTTGTAGCCGAAGGTCACACGCCCCACAAGAAAAGGCACCTATATTCACAAGGTTTCTAGCCTTTATCGCACCCGATTCGCCTATTCGGAGTCCGGTTCGCTATCCACCTGTCCATCGCCGTCCTGGCCGCGCCGCTGCTGGTTGCGGCGGCGCAAATTCGCCCGCAGCTGGGCGGCCTGACGCTCGAACTTTTCCTCGGCCCTTTTTGGGCCCTTGGAAGAAGGTTGCGGGGCTGGCGGTTTCTTGTCCGCCGGCGTCACGATTTGGCCGCCACCGCTTCGATTTCCACATGCCAGGCGGGCGACGCCAAAGCGGCCACGGTCACCAATGTCGAGGCTGCCGCGTGGCCACCCGACCATTGGTCGCGCACATCGCGAAATATCGCCACGTCACCTTCTGCCGTAATATAGGCGTTGAGTCGCACCAGATCGGTGATCTCCATATCGATGGCGGCCAGCGCCGCGCTGAGGTTCTTCAAGGTCTGCTCGACCTGTTC
>JABDJY010000239.1 GCA_013003285.1 Alphaproteobacteria bacterium
GCATATCCTGTTCGTCATGCATGCCGTGAATGACACTGCCCGAGCCGAGAAACAGCAGGGCTTTGAAGAAGGCGTGGGTCATAAGATGAAAGATTGCCGCCGGATAGGCCCCGACCCCGACGGCGAAGAACATGTAGCCCAGCTGCGAGCAGGTCGAATAGGCGATGACCCGCTTGATGTCCCATTGTGTCAGGCCGACGGTGGCGGCAAAGAACGCGGTTGTGCCGCCGACAAAGACGATGACGGTCAGTGCAATCGGGGCAAATTCGAACATCGGCGATAGCCGCACCACCATGAACACGCCGGCGGTCACCATGGTGGCCGCGTGAATCAAGGCGGATACCGGCGTCGGGCCCTCCATGGCGTCGGGCAACCAGGTGTGAAGGCCGATCTGGGCCGACTTGCCCATGGCGCCGATAAAGAGCAACAGGCACAGGGTTGTCAGAATATGGACATCCGCGCCCAGGAAGTTGAAGGATTGGTCGGCGATACCCGGTGTTGCGGCGAACACCGTGTCGAAGTCGAGCGAGCCGTAGACGAAGAACACGCCGAGAATGCCCAAGAGGAAGCCGAAATCACCGACCCGGTTGACCACAAAGGCCTTGATGGCCGCGGCGTTCGCGCTGGAGCGGTCGAACCAGAAGCCGATCAGCAGGTAGGAACACAAGCCCACCCCTTCCCAACCGAAGAACATCTGCACGAAGTTGTCGGCCGTCACCAACGCCAGCATGAAGAAGGTAAATAGGCTGAGATAGGCCATGAAGCGCGGAATGTGCGCATCGTGCGACATGTAGCCGATGGAATAGACATGGACCATGGCCGACACCACGGTGACCACGAACACCATGACCGCGGTCAGTGTGTCGAAGCGCAGCGCCCAACTGATTTCCAGTGTGCCGACATCGATCCAGGTAAACAGATTTACAATAATCGCTTCGTCCCCGGCCTCGCCCTGAATTCCGATTTGGAACAGGATGACGCAAGAAAGGATCGCCGAGGCCAGCATCGGCAAGACGGTGACGAGCTGCGCGAAGCGGTCGCCCAGTCGATTACCGGCAAAACCGGCAATGATTGCGCCCAGCAGCGGCAGGAAAATTGTTGCCGTTAACACGTGCCGCTACCCCTTCATCATGTTGACGTCTTCGACGACGATGGAGCCGCGATTGCGGAAATAAACCACGAGAATAGCCAACCCGATTGCCGCCTCAGCGGCGGCGACGGTGAGCACGAACATGGCGAAGATCTGGCCGACCAAATCGTTCAAATGAACCGAGAAGGCGACCAGGTTGATATTGACCGCGAGCAGCATCAACTCGATCGACATCAAAATGATGATGACGTTCTTACGGTTTAAAAAGATCCCGAAGATGCCGAGCGTGAACAGGATCGCCGCGACCGTCAGGTAATGGGATAGGCCGATTTCCAACATTAGATACCGCTCCCCGTGGGAACATCCTTGATTTCGATAACGTCTTCAACTGGGCGCGACACCTGCTCGGCGATCCGCTGGCGGCGCACACTGGGCCGGGAGCGCAGGGTCAGCACGATGGCGCCGATCATGGCGATCAACAGCACAAGGCCTGAGGCTTGGAATAGATAGATATACTGCGTGTAGATCAGTCGGCCCAGAGCATGGGTATTGGTGATTTCCGACGGCGCGGCGCTAGGCGCGGCGATGATTTGTGCGGCGTCCGGGTTTATCACCCAACCGCCGAAGATCAGGATCAGTTCAGCGGCCAGGATGATGCCGACCAACGCGCCGATGGGCAGATACTGCAGAAAGCCCTCGCGCAATTCGGAGAAATTGATGTCGAGCATCATGACCACGAACAGGAACAGCACCGCGACCGCGCCGACATAGACGATGACCAGGATCATGGCGATAAATTCAGCGCCGATCAGCACGAAAAGCCCAGCCGAATTGAAGAAGGCGAGGATGAGGAACAGCACCGAATGCACCGGATTACGGGCCGAGATCACCATCACGCCGGCGGCAATGGCGGTTAGCGCGAACAGATAAAATGTGAGGGCTTGGATAATCATGCCGGCGGCCTAACGATACGGTGCATCGGCAGCTAAGGCCGCGGCGACTTCCGTTTCCCAACGGTCGCCGTTCTCGAGCAGCTTGTCTTTGTTGTACATCAGCTCTTCGCGGGTCTCCGTGGCGAATTCAAAATTTGGTCCCTCGACAATGGCATCGACCGGGCAGGCCTCTTGGCAGTAGCCGCAATAGATGCATTTTGTCATGTCGATATCGTAGCGGGTGGTACGCCGGCTGCCGTCTTCGCGCGGTTCGGCTTCGATGGTGATCGCCTGGGCCGGACAGATGGCCTCGCAGAGCTTACAGGCGATGCAGCGTTCTTCGCCGTTGGGATAGCGGCGCAGCACATGCTCGCCGCGAAAACGCGGGCTCAGCGGGCCTTTTTCATAGGGGTAGTTGAGAGTGACCTTGCCCTTGAAGAAATAGCGCAGGGTCAGCCACATGCCGCGGACGATCTCCACCATCAGCAAGCCGCGAGCGGTGCGGTCGAGGAACGCCATCCTTAGCTCTCCTTTCCGGTGTAGTCGGTCATGTCGGGAACCAATCGAAGGCGACGATGGCGCCGGCAGTCACAACGACCCATAACAATGAGAAAGGCAGGAATACCTTCCAACCCAGACGCATCAATTGGTCATACCGGTAACGCGGCAGGGTCGCCCTCACCCATAAGAAGACGAACAGAACGAACGAGACCTTGAGCGAGAACCAGATGATGCCGGGCAGCCAGTTAAAGGGCGCGATGTCGAAGGGCGGCAGCCAACCGCCGAGGAATAGGATGACCGTCATCGCGCTCATCAGGATCATGTTGGCGTATTCGCCGAGGAAGAACAGCGCGAAGGCCATCGCCGAATATTCGACGTTATAGCCCGACACCAACTCCGCCTCGGCCTCGGGCAGATCGAACGGTGCGCGGTTGGTCTCGGCAAGTCCGGAGATGAAAAAGATCACGAACATCGGGAACAGCGGAATGAAGAACCACAGCCCCTGCTGCGCCAAAACGATGTCTGAAAGGTTGAGCGACCCGGTCGCGAGCAGCACGGTCACGATGACGAAACCTATGGAAACTTCGTAAGACACCATCTGCGCCGCCGAGCGCAATGCACCCAGGAACGGATAGATCGAATTCGATGCCCAGCCGGCCATGATGATGCCGTACACGCCCAGCGAGCTGACGGCGAAGAGATAGAGAATGCCGACATTGATGTCGGACAGAACCCAGCCATCGGCGACCGGGATCACCGCCCAGCCGATCAAGCCCAGCGTGAAGGTCAACATAGGGGCCAGTAGGAAGACCACCCGGTTCGAGCGGGTCGGGATAATGGCTTCCTTGGCCATCAGCTTCAGGCCGTCGGCAAAGGGCTGCAGCAGACCGAACGGGCCGACCACATTGGGTCCCATACGCAATTGCATGAAGCCGATGACCTTGCGTTCGGCGTAGGTCAGATAGGCGACGGCAATCAGCAGCGGTACGACGATGAACAGGATCTTGATTATGATCCAGAGCGTCGGCCACGCGTATATGGTCCAGAACTCAGCCATCGGTGCCAGTCCTCTCGCCGCCATCGCGGACGAATTCACGGGCACACTCGGCCATGGTCTCTGACGCACGGCTGATCGGGCAGGTCATATAGTAATTGGCCACCGCGCTTGTCAACGGGGTGCTCGACATGGAGCCGGCCTCGCCAAAGGCCGACCAGGCTGCCGGCTCGACGTCGCCGATCTGGTCGAACAGCTGATTGACCTCGACCAGACGCGCACGAACATCGCCCAATGTGCTGAAGCTGAGTCCACCGCCCACGGTATCGGACAG
>JABDJY010000257.1 GCA_013003285.1 Alphaproteobacteria bacterium
CGCGCTCGCGGCGACGCCCGGATTAGTCTTCCGGCCTGGCAGTTGGTATCAGCAACTCATGAAACCACCCTGGCGCCCGCCGGACTGGCTGTTCGGACCGGTTTGGCTGGTGCTGTATATTATGATCGCAGTGTCGGGTTGGCTCGTGTGGCGTGAATTGGGTGCCATCGCAGTCTCTCTCCCGCTAACGATCTACGCCGTACAACTCGCGCTGAACGGGCTTTGGTCCGCGATTTTCTTTGGCTTGCGCCGTCCCGATTGGGCGTTCATCGAAATCGCCGCGCTGTTGCTTTCTATCTTGGCGACGATCGTCTTGTTCTACCGCGTGAACGCGCTCGCCGCCTATCTTCTTATTCCTTATGCCGGCTGGGTTGCATTCGCGGTTGTGCTCAATTTACGGGTGTCGCAACTCAACCCCGTAACCCAACCTCGAACGTAAATGCTGTTGTCCTCGCTAATCGTGGGCAATCGGCTCTTCCGTGAACAAAAAGCCTTTCAGTTCTTTGTCGAATGTCGGGTCCTTTCGCCGGATCCACTCCAGCACCATCGCCGCATGTTCTTTCTCTTCGTCCCGGTTGTGTGCAAGTATCGCTTTGAGCTCGCTATCCTTGCAGGCATCTACGCGTTGGTTATACCAGTCGACCGCTTCCAGCTCCTCCATCAGAGACGTGATCGCCCGGTGCATGTCTCGCGTTTCGTCCGATAACTCGCCGATTGGCTCATGGTATCCTTCGTTCGCCATTTATCTTCACTCGTCTGCTCGGGTTTCTTGTTGGGTCGTGCGTGTGGCACAGTCCCTCGTTAGCAATATTTTAAGCGCGGGGAAACCGCACCGATGCTCGATAAGAGCGCCACGAAAGCGCTCCAAAATTGCGTCCAATCGCGAATCGGCCTCCGACCATGAAAGCATCTGATCTACTTGTCCGTTGTCTGGAAACCGAGGGTGTCACGCACATCTTTGGCGTGCCGGGTGAAGAGAATGCCGATTTCATGATGTCGCTGGAAAAATCGGACATCAAATTCATCATCACCCGCCATGAGCAGGGCGCGGCCTTCATGGCCGAGACATATGGCCGGCTAACCGGAAATCCTGCTGTTTGCTTGGGCACGCTCGGTCCGGGTGCGACGAACTTAATCACCGGTGTTGCCAACGCCAACATGGATCGCGCTCCCTTGATCGTCTTGACTGGCCAAGCCGACACGCGCCGTCGCCACAAAGAGAGCCATCAAGTGATCGATGTGGTCGCCATGTACGCCCCGGTGACCAAGTGGGCGACATCGATCGAACACGCAGACTCGATACCCGAGATCGTTCGCAAGGCCGTGCGGCTGGCGCGTGCGGAAAAGCCCGGTGCTGTGTTGATCGAGCTGCCTGAGGACATCGCCAAGCACGATAGCGAAGCAAAACCGCTTGAGCCGCGCCGCTTCCGGCGACCCGGCGCCGACGACAAGATCACCGACCGCGCCTACGACCTGCTTTGCAGCGCCAAACGTCCGATCATCATCGCCGGCAACGGCACCATCCGGAAACGCGCCAGCAAGCAACTGCGCCGGTTTTGCCAGGCGACGGGAATCGGTGCCATCAGCACCTTCATGGCGAAAGGCGCGGTCGATAGGGAGGCGCCGTATTGCTTGTACACGATCGGCCTGCAACAAAAAGATTACCCCGCACTCGCCGTTGAGCAGTCGGACCTCGTTATTGCTCTTGGTTACGATTTGGTGGAATACCCCCCATCTCTGTGGAATACCGATGCTGGTAAACCCATCATCCATATCGACTTTCTGCCCGCCGAAATCGACGCCCATTATCATCCCACCGTTGAATTAGTCGGCGACCTTGCACACGCCTTATGGGCCTTGAACGAACGGGTCGAAGTCCGCGGCGTGCCCGATTACGATCTCGACTATCAAGCTGCGATGCGCGAACAGATGCGCGCGGATATTGCGGCGCACGCCGACGACGACACCGAAGGTACAGTTCGCCCGCAAAAGCTCGTTTGGGATATCCGCGCCGCCCTGGGCCCGGACGACATCCTGTTATCGGGCGTCGGCGCACACAAAATGTGGGTTGCCCGCTATTACCATTGCCACGAGCCGAACACCTGCCTCATCCCGAATGGTTTCTGCTCAATGGGTTTGCCGCTGCCTGGCGCGATCGCCGCCGATATGGTTTGTCCAGACCGCAATATCGTCGGCGTGGTCGGCGACGGCGACTTCCTGATGAACGTGCAAGAGATGGAGACCGCCCGGCGCTTGAATTCCGATATCACGATCGTGGTCTGGGAGGATCGCGGCTACGGATTGATCGCCTGGAAACAGGACAATGAATTTGGCGCCCACACAGACCTTTCCTTCGGTAATCCGAACTGGCGGGAACTTGCTCGCGCGTTTGGCTGGCACGGGCAGGTCGTGTCCGACGCCCGCGATTTCGCTGGCGCGCTGCGCACCGCCCTCGACCACAAGGGTCCGGCGCTCGTCGTCGCGCCTGTCGACTACCGGGAAAACGGACTCTTGAGCGAACGGTTAGGCCGCATTGAATACACTATCTGAACCGATGCGGACGAATGGAAAATGCCGGGTTCGGTCGCGCCGACGGATGAGACCTAAGCATGCCTGATACCTCCGCGGCATACGGGCAGTTTCGCATAGCGTTTGTTCTTTTTCTAATGGCCGCAATAGGTGTCGCTTTTATCGCGCTCATCCTAGATTTCGTGGTCGCCGTTCTTATGGCCGCCGTGTTCAGCGCACTGCTTCATCCGATCTACTTGAAGGCACGCCGAAGGCTCCGCACGGGCCCAGGCGTAACCTCGGCAATTGTGATGTTTTTCCTGCTCGTCGCCGTCGGAGTGCCGGTGTTTGCGTTTGCCGGAATCCTCGCAGCTGAAGCGCTGAGCGTGAGCGAAACCGTCCGACCATGGCTTCAGCAACAGATCGAAGGCACCAGCACGGAGAATTTGCGCCTTCCAGAGTGGTTTCCGTTTAGCGACCAAATCGAACCTTACAAAACGCAGATCTTAGAAAAGCTGGGCGAATTAGCTAGCAGCTTTGGCCAGTTTCTGTTCAACAGCATCCGTGCCGCAACCAGCGGGACCGTCGGTGCGCTGCTAAATATTTTTGTATTTCTCTACGCGATGTTCTTCTTTCTCATGCGCGGTCCCCAGCTTTTCGATGCGGCGCTGCGTTATTTTCCGCTTGATAGTTCCGACCGCGACCGTTTGATCGAGCGCGGTTTAACGGTCAGCCAGGCGATATTGAAGAGCATATTAATCATCGGTGTTCTTCAGGGCGCGCTGGTCGCGCTCGCTTTTTGGGTGCTCGGAATTGATGGTGCGCTTTTCTGGGGAACCATCGTCCTCATTCTGTCCGCGATTCCGGGGCTCGGTTCGGTAATCGTTTGGGCGCCCGGCGCTATCTACCTGTTGGCGATTGACCGGTCTTTCGATGCTGTAGCGCTAGTGGTTTGGGGCGCACTCTTGGTTGGCTTGGTCGACAACGTATTGCGACCGAGGCTAGTGGGCGGCGAAGCGAAGATCCCAGACCTTTTTATCCTGTTGGCCATTCTGGGCGGCATCGGGGCGTTCGGCTTTGTCGGTATCATCATCGGCCCGATCATTGCGGCTGTGTTTCTCACTGTTCTCGACATTTACCGAAGTGCCTTTGCCGAACTGTTGCCGGGTAGTCGACATATCGACAGCGACAAGACCGGACCTTCTGAAACAGGCTCCTGATAAATCGCTATGTAAATCTTTAAAAGTTTGGGTATTGCATAATTTGATTTCGGGACCGACTGCTGCTCGAGTCGGCAATTTTATTTTTGATAGTTGCTTTGCTGTTTTCTGTTCTGCAGGTCGTGTGATCCAGAACCGGCGGCGCTGCGTATCTATTCCTGACGTTCAGAAAATTGTCGTGACTCTTTACTGAGCTGAACGTAGCGCGCGCAGTAGGGCAGCGGCGAATGTGCGTCACGACGACCACTTGGAGGTTTGTAATGAAAAAGATCGAGATGAGTGCCGAAGAAGTTCGCCAGGGCGAAACGACAGGGCGTATGAGGATCGTTCTCGCGACATCTATTGCCGGTGCCGTCGCGGCGATGGGGACCATTTTCCTCGCTATCGGCTAAAGATCGAAATCTTATTGTTGTGTCGTTCAAACGTAAGCCAATTCTTGCTTATCGGATACCGCTTGGTTCGAACAGCGCGAGGAAAGGAGAAACCTTTGGTCTCGCTCAGCCATCTCTCGAAACGGCTCGACAAAGCGTCTAAGGCCGCGAAAATTAACGGCGAAGTCTTTGAGCGGCTTCGCCATCCCAAAGAAACGCTGTCTGCGACTCTCTGGCTTCGTATGGACGATGGCTCACTCCGTGCCCTAGAAGCTTGGCGCTGCCGCTACAACGAACTTCGCGGGCCAACTAAAGGCGGCATACGATTCCATCCGGATGTCTCGATGGATGAGGTGATGCAGCTGGCGTTCCTCATGACGTTTAAAACTGCGCTGATGGAACTGCCACTGGGCGGCGCCAAGGGTGGTGTCAGCGTCGATGTCCGTGAGCTATCTGCGCACGAGCTTGAGCGCCTTAGTCGCGAGTACGTGAACGCCTTTTCGAGCATGATCGGCCCCGATCGCGACGTGCCTGCGCCGGACATGAACACGAACGGATTGCCGCTCGCCTGGATGTCCGATCAGTATAGCCAAATCTCCGAGATCGACGTCCCGGCGGCATTTACCGGCAAGCCGGTTGCCGTTGGCGGATCTGCGGGACGCGAGCAGGCGACTGGCCTCGGCGGCAAGATCGTTCTTGACGCTCTCAGCGACCGACTGAACTTGGGCGACGGTGCCGGTGAAGTTGTCGTGCAAGGCTTTGGTAATGCTGGCTTCCACTGCGCCCGTGCGCTCGCCGAACAGGGCTATCAGATTGTCGGAATTGCCAACAGTTCGGGCGGCGTTATTGACCGCGACGGAATCGACCCCGAAAAAGTGCGAGCTCACCTTGGCGACGGCGGCAAACTCGAAGATGCTCCGACGAACGGCAAGAAAAAGTCTGTAAGCAAAGACGACTTCCTGCAGATCGAATGCGATATTTTGGTCCCGGCGGCCATCGGCGGACAAATTACCTCCGACAATGCCGAGTCCGTATCGGCACAAGCCGTCCTTGAATTGGCTAACGGTCCGGTCACGCCCGACGCAGACGATATTTTGGAAGATAACGGCGTTGTCGTTATTCCCGACATTCTCGCCAACGCGGGCGGCGTCACCGTATCTTATTACGAATGGGTCCAGAACCGAGCCGGCGATTACTGGTCGGAAAACCGCGTGATCGAACGGTTGACAGAAGAGCTTACGCGCCAGACCGAAACGGTTTGCGAAGTCGCCGATGAATTAGATATTTCGCTGCGCACTGCTGCCTATGTACACGCCCTGCGTCAGTTAGAGGCGGCAATGGTCGCACAGGGAACCGAGCAAACCTATCGCGAAGCTTCATGACCCCCGCGAGAGGGCCGTGCTGGCCTTTCGACAACGCGACGGAGGTTGATACAGTCGCAATAGCGGCTTTGCTGCTAGTCTTTCGGCCGCTTAACATCGATTAGGGGCGATCGTAGCGTCAAGTTATGACCAGGGCCTTCGAAGACAAAGCCCGGCACTTGGTATTGGTGCTCGGTGACCAGCTGAACGCGGAAACTGCCGCTTTCCAGGATTTCGATAAAGAGGCGGACGCCGTCCTCATGCTCGAAGTCGCCAAAGAGGCAAGCTACATCCCACAGCACAAGATTCGCCTGGCGCTCTTCTTCTCAGGCATGCGCCACTTTTGCCAGGCGATACGGGACAAGGGCTACACAGTCCATTACGTCCCCCTCGAAGACGCTAACAATCGCGGCAGCTTTGCCGAGGAGATCGGGCGGTGGTGCCACAAGACTAGGCCCGACAAATTGATCGTGACGAAACCGGGCGATCACCGGGTAGAGGCGGCGATCGTGAAGGCGGAGCGATCGCTCGACTGCAAGCTGGAAATTCGTGCCGACCGTCATTTCATCGGCACGCTTGAAGATTTTGACGAGTTTGCCGATGCCCGCAAGACCCTGATCCTAGAGACCTTCTACCGCAGGATGCGGCGGCGCCACGATATCCTCATGGACGGCGACAAGCCAGTCGGCGGAGAGTGGAACTTCGACAAGGATAATCGCGAAAGCTTCGGCGCGGACGGGCCGGGCGATATCAAGGCGCCGCGGTCTTTCCAGACCGATGACACTACCAATGAAGTGATCGAGATGGTCGAAGAGCATTTTTCGGACAGCCCGGGCCGGCTCGACGCATTCGACTACCCCGTGGCCCGCTCGCAGGCGCGCGCGGCGCTGCGCGATTTTATCGAGCATCGCCTGCCTAATTTTGGCACCTACCAGGACGCCATGGTCACGGATCAGCCCTACCTCTATCACTCGCGGCTGTCGTGCGTGCTAAATCTCCACCTGCTCGACCCGCGCGAGGCGATCGACGCAGCGATTGCGGCCTATGAAGCCGGCGACGCGCCGATCAACGCGGTCGAGGGGTTCGTGCGCCAAATCCTTGGCTGGCGTGAATTCGTCCGTGGCGTCTACTGGCGCGAGATGCCCGACTATGCCGATCTGAACGCCCTCGACGCCGACCTGCCTATGCCTGCCTTCATGTGGACCGGCGAGACGGAGATGAACTGCGTCAAGCAGTCGGTGGGACAACTGATCGACCACGCCTACGCGCATCACATCCAGCGACTGATGGTGCTTGGCCTCTTCGCTCTGCTGCTTGGGGTCAGACCCTATGACGTTCACCGCTGGCACATGTCGATGTATGCCGACGCGATCGACTGGGTATCGCTGCCAAATGTGCTCGGCATGAGCCAATATGCCGATGGTGGCCTGGTCGGCAGCAAGCCCTACGCTGCCTCGGGAAACTACATCAACAAGATGAGCGATTACTGCGCCGACTGCCGCTACAATCCGAAGAACGCGACCGGCGAGGAGGCTTGTCCGTTCACAACGCTGTACTGGGATTTTCTCTCGCGGAACCGCCAGCGCCTGCGCGGCAACCGGCGCATGGGCTTACAGTTCAATAACCTCGACCGCAAGGATGACAGCGAGCGGCGTGCCATCCGCAATCGCGCCGATTCATTGAAGTCCGACCTGACAGCGGACACCTATCTGTGAGCGATGGAAAGCGCGCGCATCCAACAGCTCAACAACGACCCGCCGGACGCTGACGGCCGCTATGTTTTGTACTGGATGCAGCAGTCCCAGCGCGCGGCGTTCAATCACGCGCTAGAATATGCGGCGCGCCAGGCTAATGAACACGATCAGGGTTTGATTGTCGGCTTCGGTTTAACCGACGATTATCCCGAGGCCAACGAGCGTCACTACGCCTTCATGCTGGAAGGTCTCGCCGAGGTGCGGGAGGCGCTGCACGAGCGCGGTATCAAGTTCGTGGTGCGCCGGGGCGCACCCGACGGCGTGGCGCTCGATCTGGCCAAGGAAGCCACGCTCGTCGTGTGTGACCGCGGCTTTTTGCGGCACCAGCGGCGGTGGCGTGACCGCGTTGCCGCTGAAGCCGAAAAGGCAGTTATTCAGGTCGAAAGCGACGTCGTCGTTCCGGTCGAGACAGTGTCGGATAAGGCAGAATATGCGGCGCGAACGATCCGACCGAAGATCAACAAGCACCGACCGAATTTTCTCAGCGATCTCACGCCAACAAAACTAAGGACGCCCTCGCTCGGTTTGCACGTAATCGGCGACATCGACGTTCGAAACGTCGACCATGTGTTAGGCGAGCTCGCCCTCGACCGCAGCGTCGGCCGCGTTCAGCGATTTCGTGGAGGCACGTCAGAGGCGCGCGCCCACGTGCGTAAGTTCCTGCAAACTGCGTTGGCGGGCTACGACGACGCGCGGAACGATCCCGCCGATCCGCAATGCTCCAATCTGAGCCCCTACCTTCATTTTGGTCAGATCTCGCCGGTCGAAGTCGCGCGCAAAGTCGAGGCTGCCAAGAGCGGCACCAACGCCGATCGCGCCGCCTATCTCGAGGAGCTGATCGTCCGCCGTGAGCTGGCGATCAACTTCGTCCAATTTCAACCTGATTACGACAGCTTTGCCTGCCTGCCCGATTGGGCGCGGAAAACGCTGTCAGAACATGAATCGGACGAGCGCCCCCTGCGCTACACGCGCGCGCAATTGGAAAACGCCGAGACCGAAGACGCCTACTGGAACGCGGCGATGCGCGAGATGCTGCTCACCGGTTACATGCACAACTACATGCGCATGTATTGGGGCAAGAAAATTCTCGAATGGTGCAACACGCCGCAGTACGCCTACGCAACGGCGCTTTATCTCAACAATAAATACTTCCTCGACGGCCGGGATCCCAATTCGTTCGCTAACGTGGCCTGGCTTTTCGGTCTGCACGACCGGCCCTGGCAGGAGCGGCCGGTGTTCGGCAAGGT
Organism: Alphaproteobacteria bacterium; assembly: GCA_013003285.1. Taxonomy (GTDB): domain Bacteria; phylum Pseudomonadota; class Alphaproteobacteria; order UBA6615; family UBA6615; genus JABDJY01. Next base: position 8,462 of record JABDJY010000257.1, read on the forward strand.
CCGCTCGATGACCGCCAGCGGGCTGGAGCGGAAGTTCGATATCGAAGCTTATGTGAGGTGGGTGCAGAAAATTAGTGACGACGATTGAAAAGCGCTCGTGCCTTGGCGTTGGAAAAGCATGTAGTCGATGTGTCGGACGCACTGCGAACCTGAATATTCGGCGTGATACCTGTGCTGAAACCAAAACCGCCTTCACGCAGAGTTTTGCGGGCGGCTTTTATAAGTTCTCTACGCACCGGAAACATTGAACCAAATCGGGCTATTTGCCGACCAACGGATACAGGCCGGTATCGCTATTCGTGCGGGGCGTGTTTAGCGAGTATTCGCTGCAGGGTGCGCCGATGCATGTTGAGCTGGCGCGCCGTCTCGGAAACATTACGATCGCATTGCTGGTACACCCGCTGGATGTGTTCCCAGCGTACCCGGTCAGGTGTCATTGGGCGCACGGGCGGCGGCGGCGATTCATCGCCGTCGGCCAACAGCGCAGCGGTGATCTGGTCGGCGTCGGCGGGCTTGGCGAGATAGTCGATAGCGCCGGCCTTCACCGCAGCGACGGCGGTTGCGATGTTGCCATAGCCAGTTAGCATGATCACTCGCACGTCGGGGCGCGCCTGGCGCAGCATCTCGACGACCTCAAGCCCGGTGCCGTCTTCCAGCCGCAAATCGACAATGGCGTACTGCGGCGGATCGACGAAGGCGCAGTCCCGCGCGGCGGCGAGCCCCTCGGCCGTCGTAACTGTAAAGCCGCGGCGCTCCATCGCTCTAGCGAGCTGCAGGCACAGGTTTTTCTCATCGTCGACGATGAGAAGCGTTTTACCGGTCTGAACCGGCGCGGCACGCTGTTCAGAACTTTCGAGGTTCAGCGTCATCATCTTCTCAAAAAGTTTGGGCCGAGTGTTTGACACGTGCGCGGGCGAAACAGGGATGCCATGGGAACGGCGCACCGGAGTTATCTTAATCCTCACTGGCCTGCATCACTGCGATCCCAATCAATCCGCGATAGTTCTCTTTAGTCTGCCGCTCCGACGCGCTCATTCGCCGGCAAATGCGTTTCGATCGCGACGATGACGCGCGGTGAAGTCGGTGACGTCGCGGTGGAGAACCAGTCGACCAGTTCGCCGCCCGGCGAGACGAGATATTTGTGGAAGTTCCACCGGGGCTTTGCGCGGGAACCCAACTCGGCTGCGGCCCATTTGTAGAATTCGTGCGCCTTGTCGCCTCTGACGTGAACCTTCGACGTCATCGGGAAATCGATCCCGTAGGTGACCTCGCAGAATTCCTTTATCTCATCCTCCGAGCCGGGTTCCTGGCCGCCAAAGTCGTTGGAAGGCACAGCGAGGACAACAAGACCTTGGTCGCGGTAACGCTGCCAGATCTCTGCGAGATCGGCGTACTGATGGGTAAAGCCACATTGCGATGCCGTATTGACGACAAGGATCGCTTGACCGGCGAACTGCGACAGTGGCAGAGGGCCGCCCTCGATGGCGGTAAAGACGAAGTCGTGCGCGGATTTGGTCGCGGGATTTGCCGAGACCGGCGCACCGATCATTAAAAGAACCCCTACCAGAATATGGCGAATGGTTCGGCTTACCGGAGAACGTTTGGACGTAGTCATATTGCTCGACCTTTGTTGAAGCATCGCTTGCGCATGTGATGAGAAGCCTTAGCTGCCGGCACGCTATTAC
>JABDJY010000262.1 GCA_013003285.1 Alphaproteobacteria bacterium
GTAATAGCCAGTCTCTCTGGGGTGCAGATAACTTTCCCGTTCCCGCCACATTGTTTCGAGAAATGGTGCGACGCCGGTGTGGCTGCAGGGCGATAACATTGTCGCCATCGCGCGGGTTCAGATTGTATTTGCCAGCGGCCATATTTCCCCCAATTGAACAGAGTTCCGCGAAACAGCCAGATCGTCCCTCTGCACAACTAAATTGGATGGTAGTGTAGAATTATAACCGAGCCAAGTATTTGCACGTTACAGGCGGATAACTTCTGCTTCCTTAATGCCGCGGCGGTTCGCGCGACCGTCGTTGTTTGCTATAGTGGGGGCTAAATTCTGGCAAAATTCGCAGCAAAAAAACAGGACAAGGTCGATGAACGAGAAAGTCTGGAAAGTATATCTGTCGGGCGAAATTCACAGCGATTGGCGCGAACAGATCGCCGATGGGGTGGCGAAAGCCGGCCTGCCGGTAGTGTTGAACGCGCCGGTGACGGTACATGAAGACTCTGATGATTGCGGTGTTGCGATCCTGGGCGGCGAAGACTCGGTCTTCTGGCACGACCATAAAGGCGCGCTGCTGAATTCAGTACGCACCGGCACCTTAATCGCCGACGCCGATGTGGTCGTAGTGCGGTTCGGCGAGAAATATAAGCAGTGGAATGCCGCCTTCGATGCCGGCTATGCCGCCGCTTTGGGCAAACCCCTGATCATCATGCATCAAGAAGAGCATAACCACGCGCTCAAAGAGGTCGACGCCGCCGCGAAAGTGGTGACCCGAACTCCGGAGCAAGTGGTCCAGGCCCTGGCCTACGCCATTCGCGGCGCCATGCCCGAGCAATGGTACAGCCAACAGGCGGCCGAGTAGCAGTCTGAGGGTTTACTCCGCCGCCTTGGCCATGGCGTGATTTAACGCTTGGTCGAGGTCAGCGATGATGTCGTCGATCGTCTCCAGACCGACCGAAATCCGTACAACATCCGGTCCGGCGCCGGCGGCGATGCGCTGTTCTTCGGTGAGCTGGCGATGGGTCGTGGACGCCGGGTGGATGATGAGGCTCTTGGTGTCGCCCAGATTGGCTAAATGCGAGATCAGCTCGACGCTTTCGACCAGGCTTGTGCCGGCTTCATAGCCGCCCTTGAGCCCGAAGGTGAAGAGCGAGCCCGGCCCCTTGGGCAGGTACTTCTTTGCTAACGCGCGGTAGGGGCTGGATTTGAGGCCGGCATAGGAAACCCAGGCCACGGCCGGATGGGCTTCGAGATATTCGGCGACCGCCTGGGCGTTTTGCACATGGCGTTCCATGCGCAAGGGCAGGGTCTCGATGCCGGTCAGGATCAAATAGGCGTTCATCGGCGCCAGAGTGGGGCCCAGATCGCGCAGGGCCACGGCGCGTCCCTTGGTGGAGAAGCCGAAATCGCCGAAGGTCTCGTAGAAGGTCAGGCCGTGGTAGGCCGGGTCGGGTTCGGTTAGGGAAGGGAACTTGTCGTTCTGCGCCCAGTCGAAGCGGCCGCTCTCGACCACGATGCCACCCATGGCGTTGCCATGGCCGCCGAGAAACTTGGTCATGGAGTGGATGATAATATCCGCGCCCCAATCGAAGGGCTGCGCCAGATAGGGCGACGCCGTCGTATTATCGACGATCAACGGAATACCGGCCTCGCGTGCGATGTCCGCCACAGGTTCCAAATCGACGATGACCCCACCCGGGTTGGCCAGCAGTTCGAGGAAAATTGCCTTGGTATTTTCGTCGATGGCGTCCCGGAAATTCTCCGGCTCGCCCGGATCGACGAATTTGCAGTTCCACCCGAACTTGGCGAAGGTATGGGTGAACTGGGTCACCGAGCCGCCATATAGGTTGGTCGATGAGATGAAATTGGCGCCCGGCTCCATCAGGATATACATGGCCAGCATTTGCGCGGCATGGCCGGTGGCGGTGGCGACGCCGGCGCGGCCATTTTCCAGAGCGGCGACTTTTTCCTCCAATGCCGAGACCGTCGGATTGCCGATACGGGTATAGATGTAGCCAAAGGTCTGCAGGTTAAACAGCGATGCGGCGTGGTCCACATCGTCGAATACATAGGCGTTGGACTGATAAATCGGCACGTTGCGCGCCCCGGTTGACGGATCCGGTGACGCGCCGGCATGGATCGCGAGGGTCTCGAAGCCGGGTGGCTTGGCGGGTTTGCTATCGTCTGACATGCGCTTTGTCCTAAGGTTCGCGTATTAGTGGGCGCGAATTTGTTTTGAGCGGCGCGATGTAATCACCCGCGTATTGATACCGCTCCAGCCGAGCTCGCCGCTCAAACGGCCGAATTCGATTTTCGGGCAGCGGTCCATGATGACCGTCAGACCGGCATCCTCAGCCTTCTTCGCCGCCTCGTCGTGGCGCACGGTAAGTTGCATCCAGATGATCATGGCGCCGATTTCGATCGCTTCATCGACGACCGGTGGCACCCGGTCTGACCGCTGAAATATGTCCACCATTTCAATGGATTCCGGGATGTCTTTAAGACTCGCATAAACCGTCTCGCCGAGCAGAGTTTCGCCAGCCGCGCGGGGATTGACCGGAATTACCCGATATCCTTTTTCCTGCAGATACTTCATGGCGAAATAGCTCGGCCGGTTCCAGTTGGTGCTGGCGCCGACCATGGCGATCACGTCGGTATCGCGCAGAATGCGCCGGATCTGCCAGTCGGGGTAATAGAGCGGTTCCATACTTTCGGTCCTGTTACGTAATCCTATGCCGCCTGCTGCAGCCGGGGTAGTTCGATCGCCGGGCAACGATCCATGATAACCGTGATGCCGGCGGCTTCGGCCTTCGCCGCTGCTTCTTCGTCGATGACATCGAGCTGCATCCAAATATAGGTCGCGCCGACTTCGATGGCATCATCGACCACCGGGGCAACCTTGCTGGAGCGCCGGAAGATGTCGACCAAATCGACCTTTTCCGGTAGGTCTTGCAGCGTGGCATAGACCTTTTCACCATGAATTTCCTGGCCCACTGCATCGGGGTTCACCGGATAGACCTTGTAGCCGGCCTGCTGGAGGAAGCGCATCACCCGCCAACTGGCGCGCCGCTCGCCGCGGGGGCTGGCGCCAACCAAGGCAACGGTTTTGATGTCGCCGAACAGCTTACGCAGAACGTCGTCGGAATAGGAAAATTGGCTCATCAGCTATCAGTCTTCGTCTTTGTCGCGGGGGGATTGATCCCAAACCGGCGCGCGTTTTTCGATGAAGGCATCAAAGCCTTCGGCCGCGTCCCGGTCCATGACATTGCGCGCCATTTCCGCACCGGCGAATGCATAGGCGTCGGTGATGCCCATCTCGAGCTGGCGGTAAAATCCCTGTTTGCCGAGCCTCAACCCATAAGCGCTCTTGGCGGCTAGTTTATCCGCGAGCGCTTCAACTGAGGCGTCGAGTTCGTCATCGGCGACCACATGATTGATCAAGCCCATATGTTCGGCGCGCTCAGGATCAATGAAGTCACCGGTTAGCAGCATCTCCATCGCATGCTTGCGGCTGAGGTTCCGGCCGACAGCGACCCCCGGGGTCGAACAGAACAAACCGTTATTGATTCCCGAGGTGCCAAAAGATGCCGATTTCGCGGCGACAGCCAAATCGCAGGTCGCCACCAATTGGCAACCCGCCGCCGTGGCCAAGCCCTGGACCTTGGCGATCACCGGCTGGGGCAGACGCAGGATCGACAGCATGACATGGCTGCAGGCGGCGAATAGCTGGTTTTGATATTCCAACGTGTAATGGGCCCGCATGTCTTTCAGATTATGGCCGGTACAGAAGGCCTTACCGTTCGCAGCCAACACGACCACCCGCACCGAAGGGGCTGCGGCTATGTCGTCAAGGGCAGACTGCAACGCATCCAACATCTCGCGCGACAAGACGTTCATTTGCGTCGGTCGGTTGAGGGTCAGTGTGGCGACGCCGTCTTTGTCCTCGCGCAACAGGTGAGGGGGCATGTCGCTCGTTTTTTCGACTGTCGCCGCGTCGCTCATCTTATCCGCGCTGCTCCTGTGCCATCGCGATTTCAATTGGGATTAATTTCGCCGGTGGGCAATGTGCATTGCCGGATGGGGCCGGTGCAAGTACCAATATAGCTCTCTAGCGTACTATAATACCGCAATGATAACCCATTCAGAAAAAACACTATTTCCTGATTGACACTTGGTTTTACCTGCCATAGAACCCGCTGCGGCGCGCCTTGGAAATTCGTCCACGGCCCCTTAAGCACGGAATTTAAGACCATGCCCCTTCTGGCCCAAAGAACCTATAGCGCAAAACCTTCCGAGGTTGACGCCAAGTGGTGGATCATCGACGCCGAGGATCTTGTCCTCGGTCGTATGGCAGTGATCGTCGCCGATTGGCTGCGCGGCAAGCACAAACCGATGTATACACCCAATATCGATTGCGGCGACCACATTGTCATTATCAACGCGGAGAAGGTCCATCTGACCGGCAATAAGCGCGCCGATAAGACCTACTACCGCCATACCGGCTATCCCGGTGGCATCAAGAGCCGCACCGCCGGCGATATCCTCGACGGCGAGCACGCCGACCGGGTCATTCGCAAGGCCGTCGAGCGCATGTTGCCGAAGACAAAGATGGGCCGCGCCCAAATCAAAAAGCTCAAGATTTACGCCGGCACCGAACATCCCCATGAGGCCCAGCAGCCCGAAATCATTAATGTTGCTGCGCTGAACACGAAAAATAAGAGGAAGGGCTGATCATGAGCGACGAAACGGTACAAGCCGCAGAACCGGTTGAAGCAGTCGCACCGGCGCCAGTAGTCGTCGAACCGAAGATTGACGAATCCGGTCGCACTTATGCCACCGGCAAACGTAAGGACGCGGTGGCCCGGGTTTGGATCAAGCCCGGCACGGGTATGCTGACCGTCAACGGTCGTAGCGGTGAAACCTATTTCGCCCGCCCGGTGCTTCGCATGGTGCTTTCCCAGCCGTTCCAGGTTACCGAACGGGTTGGCCAGTACGACATCGTTTGCACGGTCGCCGGCGGTGGCCTTTCGGGACAGGCGGGCGCCGTGCGCCACGGTCTGTCCAAGGCCCTCAGCCTGCGTGAGCCCGAGCTCCGCGGGGTCTTGAAAAAAGCCGGCATGCTGACCCGCGATTCGCGCGTCGTTGAACGTAAGAAATACGGCAAGGCCAAAGCCCGCCGCAGCTTCCAGTTCTCCAAGCGTTAAACCGCACCACAATCAGCGCGTTCCAACGCCGGGGTCTGCGAAAGTGGGCGCCGGCGTTTTCTTTTGACGTTTCGTTTACCATGTCTCGTTAGCTTCTGTCGTAGCAAGCGGGAGAAGGGCTGTCGTAATGG
>JABDJY010000268.1 GCA_013003285.1 Alphaproteobacteria bacterium
GGGCAACGGTATTTGCACGGGTCGATCATGCGGCCGGCGCAACAGCGGTCGGGGCACAATTGCGGCCGACCCAAATGCTCATGTTCGGCAATCCGAAACTGGGCACGCCCGCCTTGCAAGCCGCCCAAACCTCGGGCGTCGATCTGCCAATGCGTGTGGTGGTTTATCAAGACGAGGCGGGTCAGGTCCGCCTAGCCTATCATTCGCCGGCGGCACTTTCCGAAGATCACGGTGTGCCGGCGGACGCCGAGGTCTTAAAGAAAATAACCGGCGCACTGAACAATCTGACGAACAAGGCCATTGGCAAATGAGTTAGCGGGCTTACACGGCAGGCTTAAAAGCTATCTGTATTTGGTGCGGGCGGCCGGACTTGAACCGGCAAGGGCCGAGGCCCGAGAGATTTTAAGTATGCAACACCACATGGTTTCTATCGAAGGATTGTCGCTCAGGAATTCTAATCAAAATTTATAGTTCTTATTCGCCCAGTTCGGTTGAATGGATGCCATACGCCCATCCGCCATCGTCATCGGGTGGCTCCCAACTCGTCGGGTCAGACAGGATTCTCTCATAATCCTGCGGATCTATGATCTGCCAGTCTCCTCTTGGCCATTGGTACCGGTGTAGTGAAATCCTTTTCGAGGCCAATAGTCGTTGAATCGTGGATATCGCTGTTGCGCGTTTCTGCGCTGGTGTTAAATCTGAGAACAACTCAGTATTTAGCTCCATTTCCGCTATCCAGAGATCGCTCTCCTCCCATGCCGCTAACAACAGCATTTCGAGCAATTCTTTTGGCTCATCCATGACGATGCAATGCTTTCTGAGTTCCACTTTACAGTTCTAATAAAGTGGCCATAACAACGTTAATAATCGACATATAGAAATCTGGTGCGGGCGGCCGGACTTGAACCGGCAAGGCCTTGCGGCCGAGAGATTTTAAGTCTCTTGTGTTTACCAATTTCACCACGCCCGCACAGCGTCGCCATCGGCGGGGCAGAAGCTAGTCGGCGGAACTTCTTCGCGCAACCGGCTTTCTAACTTTCGTGCATTTGGGTATACCCTCGCCAGCGTTTCACCGGCGATAGGAAGCCCCCCTTGGACAGTACAGCCCTCTTGCAATTGGTCGGCACGGTCGCGCTGCTGCTCCTGGCCGTGCCCGGGCTGATCTACGCCCTGCGCGAGCGCCGCCGGGCCAAGCGCGTTTTCGCCATTGGCGGCGGACTGGTCGCGGCCAGCGTCTTGCTGTTCTGGCTGATGGTGCGCCAGTAGCCCTGTCGTGCCGCCTAAGGCGCCTCAATCGTCCTTCGGCGCCGGCACTTCGACGCCGCCTTCGACCGGCTTGCCGCCGAGATCGATGATCAGATCGTGCAGGCGGCCGCCGGCCTCGTCGATACGCGCCTGATCGGGGCCGCGCAGCACCAGGTTCGAGCCCGGTTTGCCGTCGAAATAAAACGGGTAGGAGCCGATATCGATGTCGGGATAATCGTCCTGCAGCAGGCCGAGTGCGGTGGCGATGGTGCCCTCGGCCACAAAACTGCCGATGGTGCGCGACAGCAGGGTGACGCCGCGCTCGAGGAACTGCACGGCGGCGCCGAACATGGCCTGCATGACCCGCGGGATGCCGGCCATGACGAACACATTATCGACCTTGAAGCCCGGCGCGCCGCTGACCTCGTTGATCAGCAGTTCGGCATGTTCAGGCGTGCGCGCCATGCGCAGGCGAGCCTCGGTGACCTCGTTGCCCATTTTCGCGATGCGTTCGCGCAGCAGCTTTTCCGCCACCGGATGGTGGATCAGCTTCTGGCCGAAGGCCTTGGCGATACAATCGGCGGTGATGTCGTCATGGGTCGGCCCGATGCCGCCGGTGGTGAAGACATAATTATACTTGGCGCGGCACTGATTGACCGCGTCGACGATCTCGTCCTCGATATCGGGCACCACGCGGGCCTCGCGCACCTGGATGCCGAGCTTGTTGAGCTCAAGGCCGAGGAATTTCAGATTTACGTCGTGGGTGCGCCCGGACAGGATCTCGTTGCCGATGATCAGCACCGCCGCGGTAATGCGTCGTGGTTCGCTCATAGTCATACGCTCATGGTTTAGGGCTGAGGCCGCCTATTTTAACGCCGACCGGCCGGCCTAGTTGGTTTTCTGAGAATAGCCGCGCGCCTTCATACAGCTGGCGAAAATGCGGTCGTAGCGGCGCTCGACCCCGGCGTCGCGGGTCTGGCGCAGCAATTGCGACGAATCCTGCGATCCGCGCGAATCGCCGACCCGAATATCGTGGGTGATGTCGGAATCGCGGCCGACCCGCGCTTCGGTTTCGGTGCGGCAGGCGGCATTGTCGGCGCGGATCTGTTCCTTGGTCACGCCCTCTTTGGTGAAATCGGCGCTAACCCCGGCGCACGCCGCCAGCCCCAGCGCGCCCGCCAACAGGCCAAAATGTAATCCGCTTTTGCGCATAATAACCCTCCGGCACATCAATTCGGAAAGCCGTATCATGCACGCACCGGCCCGTCAAAGCACTGGCAAAGCGCGCGCCGGGGGCCGCCTCACGGCAATGTTGAATGATCGCGCGGCGATCAGCGGTTTGCTATAACGGCCAAGGCTTTTAGGATGGCGCGGTCATGCAGTTTCCCGATCCCCTCCTTCGCGGCACCCTGGTCAAGCGTTACAAGCGTTTTCTCGCCGACGTCACCCTGGCCGACGCCACCTTAGATAGCGCGCCCGACGGGTTGATCACCGCCCATTGCGCCAATCCCGGCTCGATGCTGGGGTTGAACGCGCCGGGATCGGAAGTCTGGCTGTCGCCGGCGCGCAATCCCGACCGCAAGCTGCGCTATAGCTGGGAATTGGTGCGTGTCGATGGCGGGCTGGTCAGCATCAACACCGCCCACCCCAATAAGCTGGTCGAAGAGGCCATTAATGCCGGCACGATAGGCGAACTGGGCGGTTACGACACTATTCGCCGCGAGGTGCGCTACGGCAAGAATTCCCGCATCGACCTGTTATTGGAAGGCGCCGGCCGGCCCGATTGCTATGTGGAGGTGAAAAACGTCACCCTGAAGCGCGATACCGCCGGCGACCAAGCGGGCGGCGTAGCTGAATTTCCCGATAGCGTGACGAAACGCGGCGCCAAGCATCTGGCGGAATTGAGCGATATGGTGGCCGCCGGCCACCGCGCGGTGATGGTCTATGTGATCCAACGCGAGGATTGCAGCCATTTTTCGCTGGCCGACGATATCGACCCGGCCTATGGCGCGGCCTTCGCGGCGGCCCGGGCGGCGGGGGTCGAGGCGATAGCTTATGCTTGCAATATTTCGGTGGATGGCATTCATATTGCCGCGCCACTGCCTATATTCCCACTAGCTATAGCAACCTAGCCCGAACAAACCGGTAATTTGATGACCGACGCACAGGAAACCAGCTTCGACACCGAACCGCGGCGCATCCGCATCCACGACGAATCCTGTTTCGTCGCCATGCGCGCGGCCGGCCTGCTGGCGGCACAGACCCTCGACTACATCACCCCCTTCGTGGTCCCCGGCGTCACCACCGAGGAACTCGACCGGCTGTGCCACGAATTCATCACCGACCATAACGCCATCGCCGCGCCGCTGAACTATCGCGGCTTTCCCAAGTCGATCTGCACCTCGGTCAATCATGTGGTCTGCCACGGCATTCCCGGGGCCAAACGCCTGGCCAATGGCGACATCGTCAATATCGACGTCACCGTGATCCTCGACGGCTGGCACGGCGACACCAGCCGCATGTTCACGGTCGGCGATAAGGTCAAGCGCCTGGCCGAGCGGCTGATCGACGTGACCTATCAGGCCATGTGGAAGGGCATCGAAACTGTCCGCCCGGGCGCGACCCTGGGCGATATCGGCCATGCCATCCAAACCTATGTGGAAGCCGAGCGGTTTTCCGTGGTGCGCGATTTTTGCGGCCATGGATTGGGCCAGGTGTTCCACGACGCGCCGTCGATCCTGCATTTCGGCACGCCGGGCAGCGGCACCGAGCTGCGTGAAGGTATGTTCTTCACCATCGAGCCGATGGTGAATACCGGGCGCTACGATGTGAAGATCCTCGGCGATGGCTGGACCGCCGTCACCAAGGACCGTTCGCTGTCGGCCCAGTTCGAACATTCGATCGGCGTCACCGCAGACAGCTATGAAGTGTTCACCCGCTCGCCCCAGGGGTTGGACCAGCCCCCCTACGCCTAGACGGCCAAGACGTGGCGGGGGGCGACGACAGCAAGGGCCATCGCGCCCGATTGCGCGCGCGCTTCCTCGCCGACGACAGCGCCGCCACCCCCGATTACGAGCTGCTCGAACTGCTGCTGTTCTATGCCCTGCCGCGGGTCGACACCAAACCCATCGCCAAGGCGCTGATGGCCCGCTATGGCAGCCTTGCCGCCGTGCTGGCCGCGCCGGCCGACGATCTGCGCAAGACCGAGGGTATCGGCGATGGCGCGGCGGCGCTGCTCAAGGCGGTGCGCGCGGCCGGCATTCATTTGGCGCGGGAAAACATCACCCAGCGCCCGGTATTGGATTCCGGCGCGCGGGTCATCGATTATTGCCGCGCCACCCTGGGCCACGGCGAAAGCGAGGGGTTTCGGGTGCTGTTTCTCGACACCAAAAACGCCCTGATCGCCGACGAGGCCCAGGGCGAAGGCACGGTGAACCGGCTGGCGGTATTTCCCCGCGAAGTGGTCAAGCGCGCCCTCGATTTAGGCGCCAGCGCCATCATCCTGGCGCACAATCACCCGTCCGGCGACACCACCCCGAGCGCGGCGGATATCGAGACCACGAAAGCGATTGTGGAAGCCGCGGCGGCGCTGGGCATTGCGGTGCATGATCACATCATCATATCGCGATCGCACCACACCAGCCTGAAGACCGCCGGGTTGATGTAGATTTATTGAGGTAGATTGTTTGTAATTTTATCGTAGGCGACGGCGCGTAAACGCGGCGCGCGCCTGTTGCCCGACTAGAGGTCGACGCGGAAATCTCGCGGTAAGCGCCCTCGCGTTAAGCGACGGCGACGACAGCCAGAACCAACACCGCGGCGCGGCGGACAAACATCTGCCAGCGGCTGCGCCGGCGGAAGATGGGCCGAGGGCCCGATAGGGTAGCTGAGTTGGAAAACGTCATCCTGACACTCCCTTTCATTCACGTGGAGTATCGCGGCACTAGGTTTAATTCGACGTTAAGGATAGCTGGTATTCAACCTATTCACGCGACGGTACCGCTGCCGATGTCTACGGCATACGCGCGTGGCGATGCGGCAATTTCACACCGCTAGCCCGGTTCAATCGGGCGGCGTACTGCTCTATGGTACGCGGATCGCCTTCAGCCTTTGGATACAGCAATGATTCCCCGTTACAGCCGCCCCGAGATGACCGCCATCTGGGAGCCCGAGAACAAGTTTCGCATCTGGTTCGAGATCGAGGCGCATGCCTGCGATGCCATGGCCGACATGGGCACCATTCCCAAAGAAGCCGCCGCGGCCGTGTGGCAGCACGGCAAATGGGAGATCGCGCGCATCGACGAGATCGAGCGCGAAACGCGCCACGACGTAATCGCCTTCTTGACCAATCTGGCCGAGCATGTGGGCCCGGAGGCGCGCTTCGTCCATCAGGGCATGACCTCGTCCGACGTGCTGGACACCTGCCTGGCGGTGCAAATGACCCAGGCAGCCGATCTGCTGCTCGCCGATCTGGACGCGCTGCTAACCGCGCTGGAGCGGCGCGCGCGCGAACACAAAGATACGGTCTGCATCGGGCGCAGCCATGGCATCCACGCCGAGCCGACGACCTTCGGCCTGAAACTGGCCAGCCATTACGCCGAGTTCGCCCGCTGCCGCACGCGCATGGTCGCCGCCCGCGCCGAGATCGCCACCTGCGCCATATCGGGCGCGGTCGGCACCTTCGCCAATATCGACCCCGCCGTCGAAGCCCATGTGGCGGCGAAGCTCGGCCTGGCGGTCGAGCCGGTCTCGACCCAGGTTATCCCACGCGACCGCCATGCGGCGTTCTTCGCCACCTTGGGCATCATCGCCGGCGCCGTCGAGCATCTGTCGGTGGAGATCCGCCATTTGCAGCGCACCGAAGTGCGCGAGGTGGAGGAATATTTCGCGCCGGGCCAGAAGGGTTCGAGCGCCATGCCCCATAAGCGCAACCCGATCCTGACGGAAAACCTCACCGGCATCGCGCGGCTGGTGCGCGCCGCCGCCATCCCGGCGATGGAGAACATCGCCCTGTGGCACGAGCGCGACATCTCCCACTCGTCGGTCGAGCGGGTCAACGGACCGGACGCCACCATCGCGCTCGACTTCGCGCTGGGCCGGCTGACCGGGGTGGTCGAAAAGCTGGTGGTCTATCCCGACGCCATGCAGAACAATCTCGACCGTTTGGGTGGCCTGGTCCATTCGCAGCGGGTCATGCTGGCGCTGACCCAGGCCGGCATGGCGCGCGAAGACGCCTATCAGGCGGTGCAGCGCAACGCCATGCGCGTGTGGGAACTGGCCGAGGCCGACCGGCCCGGCGCCTTCCAGCGCTTCTTGAAAGACGATGGCGAGGTGACCGCCAAGCTCGACGGCGCTGCGCTCGACGCGCTGTTCGACATGGGGCACCACACCAAGCATGTGGACACCATCTTCAACCGCGTCTTCGTCGCGGCTTGAGCGAGGGGCCATGAGCGAAGGCCGCCTGCCGACCGAGATATGGCTCACCGCCGGGCTGCGCCGCTGCAGCAATGACGGCATTCCGGCCACGGTGGTGCGGCGCGGCGAGAAGCAAAGCGGCACCGTCGCCCTCAAACTCAATCAAAGGGAGGCCGGCTGCCGGGTCCTCACCCAGGGCCGCGACGCCGATGGCAAGCTGACTTGGTTTGCCGCCCTGGATGGCGCGCTGGTCGACGAGGCCGAGGCGGACGCCTATCTAGAGCGCACGGCCAGCCGCGACCCCGATATATGGATCATCGAGATCGAACATCGCGACGGCTGGCACCCGTTCGAAGACGGGCTGTTTTAGACGGGGCTTAGCCTTCGGTCTGAATCTGCCCGACGGCGACTTCCATCAGATCGTCCATCTGTTTGCGCAGGGCGCGGTCGGTGATGTCGATGCCCTTGCCCGTAAGGTCGCCCAGAACCTTTTGCAGCACATCGTCGTCGCCGGGCTCTTCGAAATCGGCTTTCACCACTTCCTTGGCATAGGCGTCGGCCTCGCTCTCGTTCAGGCCCATTTTCTCGGCCGCCCACACGCCCAGCAGGCGGTTGCGGCGCGCCGCCGCCTTGAAGCGCAGCTCCTCGTCGAGCTTGAATTTCGCCTCAAATGCCTTTTCTCGTTCGTTGAAATCGGCCATAGCCAACCACCCTCCTTATGTTGGGCCCTTTACCGGTGTAGTTGGGCCCCCTTGTTAAACAAGATATAGTTCGCGCGCGCTGCGCTTTGTAGCCTTTTTTCACCTTTCTCCCCACCAACTGGCCACCCAAATATCATGTGTACGCTCGTTATTCTCCGCCGTCCCGACCATGACTGGCCCTTGCTGCTCGCCGCCAACCGCGACGAGATGCTCGACCGGCCCTGGCTGCCGCCGGCGCGCCATTGGCCCGACCGGCCGGACGTCGTCGCCGGCCAGGACGAGCTGGCCGGCGGGACCTGGCTGGGGGTCAACGATCACGGGGTGACGGCAGCGGTGCTCAACCGCATCGGCTCGCTGGGGCCGACCAGCGACAAGCGCTCGCGCGGCGAATTGGTGCTGGAAGCGCTCGACCATGCCGACGCCGCGGCGGCCGCCGAAGCCCTGGCCGGTCTCGACGGCAGCGCCTACCGCTCGTTCAATCTGATCATCGCCGATAATCGCGACGGGTTTTGGGTGCGTAGCACCGGCGAGGCCGCGGTCGCCGTGGCGCCGGTCCCGGCCGGGCTGTCCATGATCACCTCGGGCGAGCTCAATGATGGCGACAGTCCGCGCATTCCCCGTTTTCTGCGCCGCTTCCGCGACGCGACCCCGCCGGACATCGTCGCCGGCGACTGGTCGGCCTGGGAGGGTCTGCTGGCGTCACGGCTCTACGACGCCGCCGACGGCCCGCAAGAGGCCATGTGCATCGTCACCGACCGCGGCTACGGCACGGTCTCCAGTTCGCTGATCGCCCTGCCCGCGCCCGCGCTATCGGAGCAAGACCATGTCTGGCGCTTCGCCGCCGGCCGCCCCGACGAGGCGGCGTTTGAAACCATCAGCGTCTGAGGCCAGCCGTGCAAAGCCCCTCTCCTTTAGGGAGAGGGGTTGAGGTGAGTGGGTATAATTTATCCGCAACACCTCATCCTGAGCTTGTCGAAGGACGAGGTGTTGGTCGCCCGCATCCTTCGACAAGCTCAGGATGAGGAATTATTTTCCCCTCACCCGCTCGCATTCGCTCGCAACCCTCTCCCGCCGGGAGAGGGTCGTTTGCGCAACATGCAAACTTCGAGTTCGATTCCAACCGAACGGAAAGCGCCCTAGTTACGCCGCCCCTACAAATACTCCTTAAACCAGGCGACCGCTTCCGACATGCCGAGTTCGTGCATCTCGGGATTGCAAAAATAGTAGGATTCATAGTGCTGCGCGTGGGGCAGCTTGACCAGTTTCTTGGGCTCGCCCAACTGGGCGTAGCAGCCCAGCTGTTCCTCCGGCGGCACGGTGCAATCGTCTTCGGCATAGATCACCAGCACCGGGCGCGGCGAGATCAGATGGGCGACCGCCTCGGGCTTGAAGCGCATGCAGGTCTCGGCGCTTTCCAGATCGTAGTCGGATACGTAATGGCCGTGCTT
>JABDJY010000135.1 GCA_013003285.1 Alphaproteobacteria bacterium
GGGGAGGACTTTGGACCGAGCGACTAACACCGCCCTCACTCCCTCCCCCTTGATGGGGGAGGGTCGGGGTGGGGGTGGAAATTGTCGTCTTAAGGCGCCGCGCCCATGATCATCGCCACCGCCGGCCATATCGACCATGGCAAGACATTGCTGGTGAAGGCGCTGACCGGTACCGACGCCGACCGTCTGCCGGAAGAAAAGCAGCGCGGCATGACCATCGATCTGGGCTTCGCCTACCACAAGTTGGCCAACGGCACGGTGCTGGGCTTTGTCGATGTGCCTGGCCATGAGCGCTTCATCGGCAATATGCTCGCCGGTGTCACGGGGATCGACTACGCCCTGCTTGTGGTCGCCGCCGACGATGGCCCCATGCCGCAGACTCGCGAACATCTGGCGATCCTCGATCTGCTGGGGGTGCGCCACGGCATGGTGGCGCTGACCAAGATCGACCGGGTAGAGCCGTCACGGGTCGCCGAAGTCACCGCCGCCATCGCCAACATGCTGGCGCCGACCACCCTGGCGGACGCGCCCATATTCCCGGTCTCCGCCATCACCGGCGACGGGATCGACGCCCTGGCAGCGCATCTTTCCAACGTGGCGGGCGACGCCAGCGAGCGTCCGGCGAACGGCAATTTCCGCCTCGCCATCGACCGTGCGTTTACCGTCGCCGGCGCCGGACTGGTCACCACCGGCACGGTCTTCACCGGCCATGTCGAAGTCGGTCAGCATGTATATCTGGCCGAATCCGGCGAAGCGGCGCGGGTGCGCGGCATCCATGCCAATAATCAGGAATCCGGCAGCGGCACCACCGGGCAACGCTGCGCCATCAACCTCGCCGGCATCGACAAGGAGATCGTGCGGCGCGGCGATTGGCTGGTCTCGTCGCCCGATCTGCGGCCGGTGCGCAAGATCGACACCGACCTGCTGGCGCTCGCCACGGAAATTCGCCCGCTGCGCCATTGGACCCCGGTGCATGTGCATCTCGGCGCCGCCGACGTGACCGGACGTATCGCCATTCTCGGCGCCGACCAGATCGCCCCCGGCGCGACCGGTAAGGTTCAGCTGGTGCTCGACCATCCCATCGGCGCGGTCGCCCGCGACCGTTTCATCATTCGCGACCAGTCGGCCCAACGCACCATCGGCGGCGGCCACGTCATCGACATTTTTCCACCCACGCGCGGCCGCGCCCGGCCCGACCGTCTGGCGATGCTCGACGCGCTCGATACCGACGATGCCGCGACCGCGCTGACCGGCGCGCTGGAGGCCGCCAGCGCCGGGCTCGACCTGCAGCGCTTCGCCATCGCCCGCAATCTGACCGCGGACGAAATGGCGGCGGTGATCGGCCCCAGCGGCGCCGTGGTCATCGGCCCGACCAATGCGCGCCTGGCCTTCACCCAAACTGCCTGGCAGAGCCTGCGCGACGACACGCTGGCCGCGCTCGACAAGTTCCACGCCCAACACGCCGACCGGCTCGGCCCCAGCGTCGCCCAGCTGCGCCGCAGCCTGGGCCGCCATGTGGCCGAGGAGGCCTTCAGCGGTCTGATCGACGCCTTGACCGGCGACGGCACCATCGCCAGCGACGGCATGTTGCTGCACCGGCCGAATCAGAAAGCCACCCTGGCGCCGGAGGACGAAAAGGTCTGGGTCGAGATCCAACCCTTGTTGAACGAAAAGCCCCATCAGCCGCCGGTGGTCCATGATCTGGCCAACGAGGTTGGGATCTCGCCCGACAAGATCGCCCGCACCCTGCGCCGCGCCGCGGCCCTGGGTTTGGTGGTACAAGCCAGCAAGAACCGGTTTTTCGAAAGCGGCGCGCTGGCCAATCTCGCGACGGTCTTTGAACAGGTGGCGCAAGAAAACGCCGACGGGGTCGCCCCCGGCGCCTTCCGCGACCGCGCCGGCATGGGCCGAAATCTGGCCATCGAAGTGCTGGAATTCTTCGACCGCGCCGGCCTGTCGCGACGCGACGGCAACACCCGCCGCCTCATCCGCCCGGCCCGCGAGGTGTTTCCCCGCGCTGACGGCTAACGGCAATGGCCATCCCGGAGAGGAGTCCATAGTGATGAAATTGAAGGATGTGGGAGAAATTATTGCAGAACGGGAACTAGGTCTCGAGGATGGCCGCACCGTTCAAGTCCTGATCGGCAAGCCGCAGCCATTTCCTGACGAAAAAGATTATTACTGCCCCTTCCAAATCATCGGTATCAGGCATGAAAAAGTTTTATACGGTGCCGGAGTCGATTCAATACAGGCGCTTGTGTTGGCACTACAGATGATCGGTGCCAACCTTTACACCAGCGACGAAGCGCGCGCGGGTACGCTCACCTGGTTCGGGCAAGGAAATTTCGGCATACCCGTCGCCTCCGCAATACAAGACCTCGTTCCAGAGGACGGCAAATAACAGAGAATAAGCCGCAGTGATCGTTTAGACAGTCTTCGCCGCCTGTATCGCCTGCCAGACTTTCAGCGGTGTCGCCGGGGTGTCGATGTGGCGGATGCCGTAGACCGAGAGCGCATCGACGATGGCGTTTAGTCCCGCCGATAGCGCCCCCACGGTGCCCGCCTCGCCGGCGCCTTTGACGCCGAGCGGGTTGGTCGGTGTCGGCACGGGATTATCCACGATCTCAACCTGGCAGAAATCGTCGGCGCGGGGCATGCCGTAATCCATAAAAGAGCCGGCCAGCACCTGCCCGGTATCGGGATCGTAGGTCTTGTCTTCCATCAGCACCTGGCCGATGCCCTGGGCGATACCGCCCATGATCTGGCCTTTGAGCAGCAGCGGGTTGATCACCGTGCCCACATCGTCGACCACCCAATAGCCGACAATGTCGGTGACGCCGGTATCGGGATCGACTTCGACCTCGCAGATATGACAGCCATTGGGGAAATTGCCGGCCGGCGAACGGTAGGTCGCGGTCTCGTACAGGCCGGGCTCCATATCGGGCGGTAATTTATCGAGCTGGAAGGCCGCCTTGGCGACCTCGTGGATGCCAAGCGAACGGTCGGTACCGGCGATGGTGAAGGCGCCCTCGGCGAAATCGATATCGGCCTCCGAGGCTTCCAGCATGTGGGCCGCCAGCTTGCGCGCCTTGTCGATGACCTTATCCGCCACCAAGACCAGCGCACTGCCGCTCATGGTGGTCGAGCGCGAACCGCCGGTGCCGACGCCGAACGCCACCTTGTCCGTATCGCCCTGGATATAACTGACCGAGGCCGGATCGATGCCCAACCGGTCGGCGAGGATTTGCGTCTGGATGGTGGCGTGACCCTGGCCATGGGTCACCGAGCCGGACACGATGGTCACCGCGCCGCCGGGATCGAAGCGGACCTCGGCGGTCTCCAACCCGGCATCGGCGGAATGCTCGATAGTGTTCGACATGCCGATGCCGCGCAGCTTGCCCCGCCCGGCGGCCTCGGCACGCCGCGCCGCGAACCCGTCCCAGTCGGCCATCGCCATGGCGCGATCCATATTCTCTTCGAAACGGCCGCTGTCATAGGTGTAGGTCAGCGCCGTCTTATAGGGCATGGTCTCCGGCGCGATGTAGTTACGCCGGCGCAGTTCGGCCGGATCGATGTCGAGCTTGTCGGCGGCGATTTCGATCAGCCGCTCGATCATATAGGAGGCTTCGGGACGTCCGGCGCCGCGATAGGGCGAGGTGCAATGGGTGTTGGTCAGCATGCCCGAGACCTGCGCATGGGCCGCCGGGATGGTGTAGACCCCCACCGAAGTGCCGATATTGACCGCCGGCGGCAGGGCGCCGCGGAACGATACGGCGGCGCCGAGATTGCCCCAAACGCGGTACTTCGCGCCTAAGAAACGGCCATCCTTATCGAGCGCCAGCGCCGCATCGACGAAGTTATCGCGCGCGTCATCATCGCTGACATGGCTTTCGCTGCGATCGGCAAGCCATTTCACCGGCCGCCCGACCCGCTTGGCGGCCCATAGCATGAGGATCATTTCCGGATAGACCGTACCGCGCATGCCATAGCTGCCGCCGATATCGCCGGTCACCAGGCGCAGCTGGGTCTCGGGAATTTTCAGACTGATAGCAGAGATATCTTTTCGGAAAAAATAGGGCCGCTGAAAACCGCAATTGAGCGTGTAGCGCCCGGTACCGTGATCATATTCGCCGACCACGCCGCGCGGCTCCAGAGCGTTTGCGGTCACCCGGTTGATCACCAGATGCTGTTCGACGATATGGTCGGCGCTGGCGAAAGCGGCTTCGGTCGCGGCGGCGTCGCCGGCCTCGAAGAAATAGGCTTCGTTACCGGGAATATAGTCATAGAGTTGCGGCGCACCCGGCTGAGCGGCTTCATGGGCCGACACCACGGCGGGTAGTATCTCGTAATCCACATCCACCAATTCGGCTGCGTCTTTCGCCTGCGCCGCTGTTTCGGCCACCACCAGCGCCACCGGATAGCCCACATTGCGTACCCGATCGACTGCGATGGCGGGCCGGTCGGGCACATGCATGGGGCTGCCGTCGCGCTTTTTGTAGGGCGCCATGGACGGCAGCGGGCCAAGATCGTCGGCGCGGTAATCGGCGCCGGTGAGAACCGCCAACACGCCGGGCGCGGCCATCGCGGCGGCGCTATCGATGGCGCGAATTTTCGCATGGGCATGGGGCGAACGCAGGATCGCCGCATGGGCCTGCCGGCCAAACACCATATCGTCGAGATAGCGGCCCTGACCGCGCAACAGCCGCGGATCTTCCAGCCGCGTCACGGCCTGCCCGATGGAAAACTCACCCATGATTTACATCCCCCTGGCCTACAAGTTTTCGAGAATACGCTTAAGGATCGCCGCGGTGCCGTCGCTGCCGCCAGCCTCATAGGGCACCAGCGCACCATCGGCGTAGGCTGCACAGACCGCCACATCGAGCAACCTGGCGGCCTCGCCGAACGCCGCGCCGCGGTCTTGCGTCGCCAGCCATTCGAGCAGCAGTACCACCGACAGGATCATCGCCGTGGGATTGGCCTTGCCGGTGCCGACGATATCCGGCGCCGTGCCGTGGCTAGGCTGGAATACCGCCGTGTCGTCGCCAATATCGGCCGATGGCGCCATGCCCATGCCGCCGATCAGGCCGGCGCCCAGATCGGACAGGATATCGCCGAACATATTCTCGGTGACCACCACGTCGTAGTCCCAAGGGTTACGTACGAAATTCAGGGCCGCCGCGTCGACATATTGGCGGTCGGTCGCGATATCGGGAAACGCTTCCGCGCGCTCGTCGAATATCTTCCGGAAGAACGCCATGGATTTGAAGACATTGGCCTTGTCGACCAGCGTTACCTTGCCCGGGTGACCCGCCGCCTTGCGCTGTTGGGCGAGCCGGAACGAAAAATCGAACAGGCGCTCGGAGGTCGCCCGCGTAATCACCATGCGGTCCTCGGCCACCTCGTCATCCTCGACAGTGCCGTCGTTCATGTGCGCGAACAGGCCCTCGGTGGATTCGCGGATGATAACGAAATCCAGTCCCGCCGCTCGCGCATCGCCCAACGGGGTCGGCGCGCCGGGTAACAGACGGATCGGCCGGACCCCGGCATAAAGCCCGAAGATCATGCGTAGCTCGATCTGGGGAATGATCTCGGTGCCGTCGGGATAGCGCACATCGGGCAGGCCCATGGCGCCGAGCAACACCCCATCGGCGCCTCGGATGGCCTCGATGACATTGTCGGGAAGCGCGCTGCCGGTTTCCAAATAGGTGCCGGCGCCAGCGTCGAGATGAACAAGGTCAAGGGCGGCAGCCGGCACACGGCGTTGTACGGCCTCGAGCACGGTCAACGCGCTGTCGGTGACTTCGGCGCCGATGCCATCGCCGGGTAGAACAACGATACGCGGGCTGTTAGGGGCCATGGGGAAATCTCGTTTCTTACAGCTACGCCCCTTCTTTAGAGCCTAAGCCGGGCAACGGAAAAGAATTTCTGCCATCTTCGTGTCCGGGGGTTGCGCGACCGGGACGGGCGGTCGAAATTACCGGCAAACATCGAACAAGGAAATCGCCATGTCTGCACCGATCACCGTCACCCATATCGACGATACCGAAATCGAACGGATGGAGGAGAAGGATGGCTGGGCGATCTCTGAGTTTCGCCTGCCGATCACCGGCGCGGATGGCAGCGCGACGGCGGTGTTTCATTCGATTTTCCGGCCCGGCTCGACCCACGCCAAGCATTCGCACGATAATTGCGACGAGATCGCGGTCTATCTAAACGGCAAAGGCGTAGTGGGCCAGAGCGATAGCCGCGCCGAAGTTACCACCGGCCACTGCCGGTTAATGCCGCGCGGTTCGGAGCATTTTTTCTATAACGAGACCGAGGGCGAAGATGCCGAGGTCATCGGTTTCTATGTCGGGGCGCCGACAGTGCCGGGCACCGGCTATAAATTCTGCGGCAAAGCCAACCCGGAAGACCTCGCGCTCCCCCGCGAGGGCTTGAACGAAGGTATTTTGGTGCGCCTGGAGGAAACGCCAGCGAGCGAACCGGACGCCAGTATCTGGTCGGGCGCCGAAGTTCGCCAACCCATCGGCAGCCATAACGGTAGCGCCAACGCATTGGTCAACGCGCGTTTCGCCCCCGGCGGCGGCTTGGCGGAACATCGCTGCGACAATTGCGAGCAGATCTATTTCGTCTCTGCCGGCAACGGTGTCGCCGGTTCCGGCGATTACCAGTCGGCCCTGCCGCGCGGCAGTTTCGTCTTCGTGCCGAAAGGCGTGCCCTTCTGGCTACGCAACGACGACAGCACCGAGACCTTGGAGGTTTATAATGTGCTCACCGGCGCCGGCAGCCTCGAAGAAGCCGGCTGCGTGCGCACCGGCTAACGACCGCGCGCGCCGGTACTATTGCGCCTGGCTTGCTGAATTCGGAACTCGATAAGACGGATGCGCTGTGCAGCTCGCCGCCCTGACATCGGGCGAAACGGGTTCGAGGTGACGAGGCTCGTACCAACGATTGAAGAAGCTCGTGTCCGGCAAATTTTCAAATTCAGAATCCGAGAGCGCGGAGAACAATACACGGTAGGTATTTACCAGGTTAAACGGCGCGCCAGACAGATCGGCGAAGGCCTGCTGTACCTGTGGAACATTCGAGTAAACGGCAAAAAAGGTTCCAAACCTTTCCAAGGCGCAGGATCGTTCCAACGATTCGTGATTCCACAGAGATCCGCTGCCATGGTCGCCATGGATAATCACCACGATGGGACCGCTCGGCAGGTCCTGCAATTGCTGCAACAGCGCTCTATTGGTGTATTTTAGCTTCTCCCCATAGCCTTCCACATATCGACGCCGGTTCTCGTCCGAATTCTTGACGAAATGGGACGCGTCGCTCAGGACCGGCAATATGGTGGACCGGAACTCGCCATCGGCCGTCAGACTGAACGGCGGATGGGGGCTTAAAATATGTTGGAAATAGAAAAACGGCGGGGCTGGGATGGTGTAATTTTCCGGTGCAAAAGCATTGCGCACCTGCGCGTTATGGTCTGCGGTGGCCGCTTCCGACAGCGGCCGGACGCGGGCGATCAGCCGGGACTCCATGCTGTTGAACCTGGCGGGTGGTCCCGATATCCGCAGCGCGCCGTTACCGAAATGCAACGGCCGGAAGGCGTTGCTGGCATAGGCAAAATTATATCCGGTCGCCCTCAAAATCTCAGGTGCGGCACCCTTCGTCGCCGCCTTACCCAATTGCAGACGCAGTTTCTGAGTATCGATGTCGGGCAGGTCTTCGGTCTTAACAAAGGTCCCGTTCATCACGGAAGCCATGGCAAAAAGCGTCTGGTTGTGCGGCGTGAAAGCCCTTTCCATAACCGTGAACCCTTGGTTCTTAAGGGCGGTTTCGAAGGTCGAATTATCGTGGCCATACAGGTCGGTAATGACATCGCTCGCCGCATAGCCGTCGAGCACGATATGAATTATCGAAGGCTGCTGGTTAAGCTTTGTTTCGCCGGGGATCGAGCCGGATAAAGTTATGCCGTTGGGAACGAATAAAGTGGGGCCGACAACAAATACCGCCATGCCCAATTGCAGAATGGCGAATAGGTTCAACACGAAAGTGCTGTTCACACCCACCCTGCCCTTATCGATGATCAGGCCAAATACAATCGGTACGGCCAATCCGGCTAAGAACGCGATGCCCTGCGTCGTCATACCGAGAAGAATAAGCGGGCCTAAAGACCACAGGCTCGCCCTATGCCAACTGCCGGTCAGAAATTTGACCGCAACCAGAAACAGCGCAAACGCTGCTACCAGGACAATCGCGGGACGAACCAAATCCTCCGGACGAAGAACATCGGACAAGCTCTGGAATAGCCAAACCGGCGCGAGGCCGGCCAAAAGCAACGGCGCGAAGGGAAATTTGAGAGCGTTAGGCATGATAATTCATGCCAAAATCGGTTCGAACGGCGACCAAGGATGGCTGTTGTTACCGCCTTTGCAACCCATAGTGCCGGATTGGCCCGCCCTTAGCTGCGGACTTTACGCCACACCCCAAAGATCGTCAGGGCGACGGCGAACCCGAGCGGCAGCACGATCACGGTAGTGATCAGCGGACGCCAATACAGGACAAATACTTCCGGCCCGCCGATGGCGACGGTCACCGCAACGGTCACGACCGCGGCGACAACCGCAGAAATGTAGGCTTCCCGTTGGGTTTTGTTCCACGGAATCTCACCGGCATAGGCCTTGGACCTTATCGCCATTTGCGCCAGCATCGTGACAACGACAACTGCGAACGGTAATACAAAAAATAGCCAAATATCAGCGCTGGTCATTCGGTCCTCCAGGTTCCACGGCAACGGCGCGGCAACCCGCCCCCTTTGTTCTTATATATCACTTCCTGCATCCGACTGTCGGCAGGTATTTCGACAAGTTACTAGGTCCGGCCGCAAATGCCAAATCGGACTTTGCAACCAATCATATTCACGTAAGACCTCGTGTCACCCGGCCAAGCAGGGGACGCCGTCTGTGGAAGAGGATGGTTCCGGTGGGGCGGAACGTTAACGACAGGTCCGCGTGACGGGGGTATCCGGCAACATTTCCCGCCGCCACTTGGATCCTAGTTCACCACCTCAAAATTGGTGACGAAGTCGTCCGGCATTTTTGGGCCCCAACAATAGAGAGCATCGTCGAGGGGCCAGTCGCGGGCCTGCCAATCGTAGCCGGCGGGGATGTAGTCGATGTCGGAGAAGAACTCGATCAGCCCGTCCCAGGGATCGCGAAAATAGGTGAAGAAATTGGAACCAATGACATGGCGGCCGAAGCCCCAGCAATGGCGGTTTCCCTTATCGAGCATACGCGCTGAGTTGAGACCGATTTCATCGATATTGCCCATCTCGAAGCTGGCATGGTGCAGGCCCGGCGCATCGGATTTGGCCAGTGCGACAACATGGTGGTCGCTGCCGCCCTCGAGATACATGAAGGCGATAAAATCACCCACCCGGTCAGCCAGTTTCATGCCCAGCATGCGGGTGTAGAAATCGATTTTGCGGTCAATATGGGTGGTGAACTGTAAAACATGGCCAAGCCGGCGGGGCTGTGCGGGTTGGTCTTTCTCCGGTGCCGCGCGCAATCCTTGGCGATAATAATGGCCGGGCACATTGACCAGCCAATCGGGCGGATTGCCCAGCGCCTCGGGGCCGCCGCGCGATGGCGCGGCTTCGGCGATTTTGACATTGACCAGAACGCCGTCGGAATCGCGCACCCAGATGCCCGGCTCGGGCGTCTCATTGGGCGCATCAAGAAGTTTGTG
This sequence comes from Alphaproteobacteria bacterium, assembly GCA_013003285.1. Taxonomy (GTDB): domain Bacteria; phylum Pseudomonadota; class Alphaproteobacteria; order UBA6615; family UBA6615; genus JABDJY01. The sequence goes on from JABDJY010000135.1 coordinate 9,742, forward strand.
TCCGGCGCGTCGAAGGCGTTTGGCGATATCATCCAACCCGGCCTCGGTTGTCCCGAACGAGACATGGTGTAATTTTCGGCGCGGTCCTTCGACCAAGACGACCTGGTCCTGGTCCCTCCCAGCACAGCGCACGATACCATTATTGCCCCGTTCGAGACGCTCGAGCCCCGCATCGGTATAGAACGACAGCGCTCGGTCAATATCGGGAACTTCAAGCCCCACATGCTGCAGATTGGTAACCGCCATTTTCATTTCCCAGTGCGCGCCAGGGGGTTCAAAGTCGATGAATCGTTGCGGCCGAATGAGGTCAGATCATTGATTTAAATCAATTTTTTTTTCGCTATCACGACTGATTCAGGTCAACCCACTCGACCGGAGCACCCGTTAGCCTTCAGTATTGGAGGTGAATGGATATGGCGTCGATTGAATGGACCCATAAGATGAGCGTTGGCGTTCCCGAACTCGACAATGATCACAAAGGGTTATTGGCGGTTATCAATCAATTGGAAGCCCACGGGGCAGACGAAGCCGGCCAAGTGGCCGTGCGGCGATCGCTGAACTGGTTGCTCAGATATGCGCAAACGCATTTTGCCCGCGAACAGGCGGTGCTGACCCAATGCAAATATCCTCAGCTTAGCGAGCATATCGACGAGCACCGAGATTTCGTCAACTGGATGAAGGAGACGATTGCCGCGTTCGACGAGAGCCCCGCCCGCGCGACAGCCGAAACCCGCGACGATCTTATTACCTATCTGGAGAATTGGTGGCGCCATCACATCCTGGTCGAAGATCGAAAATACAAGAGCTGCGCCCAGGAAAACCCCACCCAGTCGAGCCGCGCGGCCCGCGAGGTCCGCGGCTACGACATCTGGTGGGGGTAGCCAGGCTAACGTTCGGCTATCCCATTTAGGCTTAGAGCAGTATCCGGCCAAATTGAACCATTCTGGCGGCGCGGATGTGTGACAAGGCCAAGGGCTTCGGTGAAGAGCATAGCTTAAGCTATGGTCGAGCTGAAACCTGCGGGCATTGGCGCAGAGCCGTCCGCCCCCCCTTCTCGCGAATTGGGGGTTGACGATCGGCGGGCATCCACTTTGTCAGACGGCTTGCCCGATGCCCCGCATCGGGCCGCGCCGTCTTCCGCGCGGCTGCCGCCCCGATCGACAACAGAATTGATTCAATTTGGTCGGATACTGCTCTAGTGGCGTTTGACAAGCAAGGGACCGCATACGCCGAGATAAAACAGAAAAGCGGCGACCCAGGCCACCGCCGCGACAAAAATGAATGGGGTGAACAGCCCGCTCCATAGCGACGCAGCGATACGCAATATCACGGCAGCGGTCATCAGAAGAAAGGCCAGCGTTAGGCCCGCACCGGCGCGAAGCGGTTGGCCGGTGTGACCCAGCGTGGCGCGGCTCATGACAGCCAAGGTCATTGTGCCGATCGCGCCGATGGTCAGGGCGTGGAGCGCAGCGGTTTGAGAAACATCTGCCCGCCAGGACACGAGAGCCAGCATGGCCAGTCCAACGGGTATCCACAAATAGCCAAGATGCAGCACCCACAGCAACGGTTCGGTCCGGGTGGCGCCCCCCTGCCAGCGCGCCAACCGAACCAGATTAAGCACCGCCACGATCGCGACTAAACTGCCCGCAATGGGTCCGGGTGGCACGACTACCCACCAGATCAGCGCCACTAGCGTCGCCGCCAGGCTAAGGCGGTCAAAGCTGCCGAAGGCGGTCGGCAGGCGCGCGGCGTCGCGT
>JABDJY010000293.1 GCA_013003285.1 Alphaproteobacteria bacterium
CCCGTTGGGCGCTCAACAAGTCAGGGAACATCGCCAAGGGCGACGCCAACTGGCCCGGACTGCGCGACGACAGCTAGGAAATTCGATCCAGGGTGACGAAGCTGAAGGCCGGGGTGTCGCCTTCAGCGGCGTGATCGTCGCGCGACACCTCACGCCACTGATTACGGTCGAAGTCGGGAAAAGACACATCGCCCTCGACTTCCATATGGACTTCCGTGAGATAGAGCCGATCGGCGCGCGGTAGCGCCGCGGCATAAATTTGGCCGCCGCCGATCACCATGATTTCATCGGTGCCGTGGCCGGCCGCGATCGACAGGGCTTGGTCCAAGTCCGAAGCGACCTCAACACCATTAGCCGCGAAACCGGCGTTGCCGGTGATTACGATATTGGGCCGACCGGGCAAGGCCCTGCCGATGGACTCGAACGTCCGGCGGCCCATGACGATGGGTTTGCCCATGGTCGCGGCCTTAAAATATTTAAGATCGGCGGAGATGTGCCACGGCATATCGCCGTCGCGGCCTATGACACCGTTACGCGCCACCGCCGCAATGAGCGCGACCCGTACCGCCATGACCGCTAAACAGCCACCGCGGCCGGAATATGCGGATGAAAGCGATAGCCCTCGAGTTGGAAATCGTCGAAACCGAACCCGAAGATATCATCGACCTCCGGATTGAGTTTCATCTGCGGCAACTGATAGGGCGTGCGCTGCAACTGCTCGTCGGCTTGCTCGATATGGTTGAGGTAGAGATGGGTGTCGCCGAATGTGTGGATGAAGTCGCCCGGCTGCAGGCCGGTCACCTGGGCAACCATCAGGGTGAGCAGTGCGTAAGAGGCAATATTAAACGGCACGCCCAAAAAGATATCGGCGCTGCGTTGATACAGCTGACACGATAGCCGGCCGTCTGCGACGTAAAATTGAAACAGGCAATGGCACGGCGGCAAGGCCATGTCGGCAACGTCAGCAACGTTCCAGGCGCTGACAATCAGCCGCCGCGAATCCGGATTGGTGCGGATCTGCTCGATCAAACTGGTGATCTGGTCGATATGGCCGCCATCGGGGGTCGGCCAGGAGCGCCACTGATAGCCATAGATCGGTCCCAGATCTCCGTCGCTATCGGCCCATTCGTTCCAAATCGACACGCCGTTCTCGTTCAAATAGGCGATGTTGGTATCGCCCTTTAAGAACCAGAGAAGCTCATGGATGATCGATTTCAAATGCAGCCGCTTCGTGGTCAACAACGGAAAGCCATCGGCCAGATCGAAACGCATTTGCGCGCCGAATATGCTGCGCGTGCCGGTGCCGGTGCGGTCCTGCCGCTCGACCCCATGGGTACGCACGTGGCGCATCAAATCTAGATATTGTTGCATGCAGATCGGCTCAACTAAGTTCTCAGCGTAAAATCGGCCCCAAACAGCGACCATCGCCCTTGGCGGGGACACTATAACGGCCAGCGAGTCGCAGAAACCTGTGGAAAACGCCGCCAACGGGGATAACCCGCCAACATCTTCCAATTCGCCCCATTAATCCCTATATATATGTCGCCGGGTTCGCCCGGCTATGGTGATAAACGTTTTTCGCAATAAACGATGCGGACCCGGGGGCGGTACCCGGCGCCTCCACCAATTTCCCGGCCTCAAGCGGCACGGTTTTTGGGGGCGAAATAGGATCGACGCGCGCGTAAAGGTCTAACTTTCACCCGGCATGGTACCGTCGTTATCGGGCCACTACTATAGGTGCCAACGATAATGTTGAGCCCACCGCTGTTGCTGCCTAACACGCATCGATAAGCGCGGTTCGGGGGGCACCGGGCAACAGAAGCCCCCCACTTTCCTTCCAGTTTCGCCGCAGTTTTTTGATTTCGCCATACAATTGACGAATTATTTTGCGATTGCCCCCTTAATACCCAACCATTCCCTTGACCTACGCGGCGCACCACGCTTCCATCAACCGGACATGACAGATAACTCCCTCAGATACGATCGCATGGTCGAAGACGCGTTGCGCGGCGTTGTACGTCGGGCGCTCGAGAACACGATCGAGCACGGGCTTCCCGGCGACCATCATTTTTATATTACCTTCCGCACCGACGCCTCGGGGGTGATCATTCCGAATTTCCTGCGCGAACGTTATCCGGAAGAGATGACGATTATCCTGCAGCACCAGTTCTGGGATCTAAAAGTCGGCGTGTTCGAATTCAGCGTCAGCCTGAGCTTCGACAATCAGGTCGCCGAAATGACCGTGCCCTATGCAGCACTCACCGCATTCGTCGATCCGTCGGTCAAGTTCGGTCTGCAGTTCACTGTCGAAGGGGCCGAGGGCGCCGATGACAGCGAGACACCAAACGCCAGTGTGCCCGCCGTTAAGGAAACCGGAGACCTGATCCCGGTCCCCGACGCCGGCGAGGCCGACAATGATTCCGACGAAGCGGCCGAAAAGCCGAGCGCGGAAGTGGTCAACCTGGAAACATTTCGGAAGAAATAGCCACTCCCAAATCTGACCGTCCCATTTCGGAAGAGCCATGGCAAAGGAAAACGAATTCGTCGCTCATGTCCGAGATGTTCTGGCGCCGTTCGGCGACGGCCCGGAGAGCCTGCGCGTGCGCAGCATGTTCGGCGGGTTCGGTATATTTCTCGGCGATACTATGTTCGTGCTGATCGCCGACGACGTTCTGTATTTCAAAGTCGACGACCAAACCCAGGCCGATTTCGAAGACGCGGGCGCACAACCTTTTACCTTCATGCGCGGCGGCAAGGCCCGACAGATGTCCTATTACACTGCGCCCGACGGGGCAGTTGAGGACCCTGAGACCCTCCACCCCTGGGCCGAACGCGCGATTGGTGCTGCCAAGCGAAACCGCAAACGCTGAAAATTAGCCCCAATCGGGCCATTCGGACTTTACCTGGGGGCGTTCGCAACCATAATGCGCGCCACACTTAGGAGAGAGCACATCATGACGCGCGACATTCGTATCGAATCCGACACTATGGGCGAAGTTGAAGTCCCGGCCGACAAATATTGGGGCGCCCAGACCCAACGCAGCGTGGAGAATTTCCCGATCGGCAACGAGCGCATGCCGCTTTCTCTTATCTATGCCTTTGCCATTCAAAAGCAGGCCGCCGCGCGCGCTAACCTCGCCCTGGGTCAACTTGAGAAAGAAGTCGCCGAGGCCATCGACCAGGCCGCGCAGGAAATCATCGACGGCAAGTTCGACGATCATTTTCCCCTCGTCGTCTGGCAGACCGGTTCCGGCACCCAGACCAACATGAACGCCAACGAGGTTATCGCCAACCGGGCCAACGAAATCCTCGGCGGCAAGCGCGGCGACAAATCGCCGGTTCATCCCAACGACCATGTGAACCGCAGCCAATCGTCGAACGACAGTTTCCCCGCCGCCATGCATATCGCCGCGGCGCTGGAGATCGAAGACCGCATGCTGCCATCACTGGCGCATTTACACAGCGCCCTGGCCGAAAAAGCCGCCGAGTTCAACAAGATCATCAAGATCGGACGCACCCATACCCAGGACGCAACGCCGTTAACATTGGGACAGGAATTTTCCGGTTACACGGCCCAGATGCAGGCCGTAATGGACGGTGCACGCCGCGCCCTGCCCGATCTCTACCAGTTGGCGCAAGGCGGCACCGCGGTTGGTACCGGACTGAACGCAGCGGTAGGGTTCGCCGAGGGCTTCGCCGCAGAAGTCGCCAAGATCACCGGCAAGCCCTTCGTCACCATGCCCAATAAATTCGCCGGCTTGGCAGCCCATGATGCGTTGGTCGCAGCGTCGGGCGCGCTGAATGTCGGCGCCGCAGCGGCGATGAAAATCGCCAACGATATTCGTCTGCTCGGCTCCGGCCCGCGCAGCGGCATCGGCGAGCTTTCCCTGCCGGCCAACGAGCCCGGCTCATCGATCATGCCCGGCAAGGTGAACCCGACCCAGTCGGAAGCGATCACCATGGTCGCCGCCCAAATCATGGGCAACCATGTGGCCATTACCGTTGCCGGCAGTAACGGGCATTTCGAGTTGAACGTGTTCAAGCCGGTGATGATTTATAATGTGCTGCAGTCGGCGCGCCTGCTCGGCGACGCCGCGCGAAGCTTCGCCGACCGGTGTGTCTCTGGAATCGAGGCCAATCATGGCCGCATCAACGACCTCATGGAGCAGTCGCTGATGCTGGTGACCGCGCTCAACCCGCATATCGGGTATGACAACGCTGCAAAAGTTGCGAAAAAAGCGTTTGCAGACGGTACTACCCTAAAAGAAGCGGCAATTGCGTTAAGTTTACTCACCGCCGAGCAGTATGACGAATGGGTTCGGCCGGAGAACATGATTGCACCGAGATGAAATCTGACGTCATACGCGACCTGCCCGAGCAAGCCGTTAGCAAGAAACGATCTGTCGTCGTTTCTGGCCATCGCACAAGCGTATCGTTGGAACCGATTTTCTGGGACCAGTTGCGGGCCCTGGCGGCGCAACGACGGATTTCGGTGAACGAGCTGGTAACCCTGATCGATCAACAACGCGCCGGCAGCCTGTCCAGCGCGATCCGCGTATTCGTTCTGCAAAGCGTCCAGAAGTAACGCCGCGCCGCTCGCCGCTAGCGGTTCTTAAGCAACTCATTAAACAGACCGCGAAGTTGTTCGGCCGGTTCTGGTGCCTGGGCCGGCTGGCTGGCTGAATTATCCTGTGTCGTGGGCGCCGGTGCGGGCTCGATGCCCGGCACTAACTTACGCAAGATCGAACCGGCCGACTTGCCGATGATATATTCCTGAACCTGGTTGGAATTCACCAGCCGCGTATTCGGCCGGTCGAGCTGGCCCTTTTCTTCGACGATCACGCCGGGAAATTTCGGATGTTCGGGGAACAACGCCCTGGCTTGAATATCGACCAACCATCGCGGCAGATCCACATTGCCGGCGAAATCGATCGTCGCGCAGTCGGCATTGATGCGCTGCTGCGGCAGGGTGGCGACGCCCTTGGCGATATCGAACTGACCGGCATAGTTGGCGATGCGCGTGGTGCCGCCCTGCGCCGACAGCACCAGCCCCAGAAAGCCTTCCAACCCGTTCAGGTTTCCCAGCTGATTGCTGATGCGGCAAACATCGACTCCCTCAGCGACCGCATTGGTAAAGGTGACATTTCCCGTCCCCCCTAACGCGCCGATCAAC
>JABDJY010000295.1 GCA_013003285.1 Alphaproteobacteria bacterium
GTCTGGTCAGCCCTGTGGTGGCCGGCTCGGTCGCGTTGCCGACCGATGGCTTTGCGCCACCATCTGATCTGAACCTGTTCCTGCTCGGTAATCTCGAGGGTCCCAAGCGGTCCGTTGTTGGTGTCACGGGCGCGGGACATCAAGTTAATTTCAACCGTGACGACGCTGTGCAACAGCTGATCAGTAGCGGCCAGCCGACGGATGGGCTCGACGGTCCACACGGCCATATTCTGCAATAGGGGGCGAGGCATGAAACAACGTAAATTTATGGGTGTAAGTCTCGTGGCAATGGTCTTGTTGGCCGGTTGCGTAGATCCCAACACCATGACAGAGGAAGAGAAGGAAGTACTGCGCGGCGATCCGACGATTTCGGATAAGTTCGGCACTGGTGTGGCTGATCATGGCAACGCGATACGTGCCAATATGGCGACCCATATTGTCGATCCGGCGCCGGCTTATGCGGCCGATGCGCCGAATATCGACGGTCAGGTCATCATCAGCGCTTATGGCCGTTATCGGACCGGCAAAGTTAAACCGCCCGCCGCTATCGGAACCGGTCAATAGGGTCATTTAATCAAAGGTTCATGGGCCGGGATTAAAACGAGGTATCGACAGCGATATACGCAGTTGACATATGACTGGGGGCGCTAAGGGGGGCGCAACGGAGAGTTAAGACAGTGAACAAAATAAATGCACTGCAGCGACGCGGATTAAAGAAATTTTGGGCCTCTAAGTCGGGAGGCGTCTTAATCTACATCGCTTTCGGGCTGCCGATCCTTCTGGGTGTTATGGCATTATCGGTCGATCTTGGCCGCGCCTTCATCCTTAACACCGAACTAAAAGATTTCTCCGATGCCGCCGCGCTTGCCGGTGCGGCCGAGCTCGACGGCAGAGCTGGCGCGCGCGTCGCAGCTGAAAGTGCTGCGCGGACCGGCCTTCAGGGCACCCTGGTAAACGTGCAATCCTTTGCCACTGACGGCAGCGGTGCTGACCTCGTTGTAGATCAGGTTGTGTTCTTGAAGAATTTACCGGCTGACGGCACCGACTTCGTCGCCGGCGACACAGCAACGACCGACGCCGAGGCGCGGTTCATTTTCGTCTCCGTAGTCAATCGTGACGTGCGCAGCGGCCTCAGCCGGGCTCTGGGTGTTATTCCAGACTTCGATACCGGGGCGAAGTCGATCGCTGGGTTTAACGCCGTCCATTGCCGGATCCCAGCCTTGATGATGTGTAATCCACTAGAGGATGCAGATTTTCCGATCACAGATTCAAGCGGCGGCCCTATTTCCGGTTGTACCCTAGCGGATAAGCCAGACATTCTCGCGCCAGAAGCAGGGTTATATACCGAATGCTTGTCTGGCCGTCAGATGCTGGCCAAAAAAGGCGGTGGCGGCGGTGCTTACGTACCCGGCAATTTTGGTTTGCTCGATTGTCCCAGCGGCGATAACGGCACCAATTGCATTGCGCCCTACCTTGCGGCGGTCGATCCGGGGTTCTGTGTGTTGGCTGACGGCACTGTTAATTTTCGGACAGGTGGCGCAACCGGACCCATTCGGACCGCGATGAATACGCGGTTCGATATGTTTGAAAACCCCTTTTTTGGCGGTGAGGAAGGCAATTCTGCCTATCGCCCGGCAATTAATGTTACAAAAGGGCAACCTCACGCTGATGTGTGTGACTCCTACACGCAGCCCCCGCTCCCTGCGGCCCCAACTGCTGCCGACCTCATGGGTTTTCCCCAGGACAAATGCTTTCGCGATGGATCACTTTGCGGCGGAGCCGAACGTTGGGGTAATTGGGGATGGATGGAAGACTTGGCTGGTGCCGGCGGCAACACCGACCTAGGTCTGCAATATTGGTTGACTAATCATCCGGCCAACCCTGACCTTGGGCTGCCGGGGGCGTACAATACGTCTTCAACTCTGACTGGTGCCTCTAAGCCTTACGAAGATATGACCCGCTACGAGCTCTATCGTTGGGAAATCGAAAGCGGAAACATCCCGAATAACCCATTACCAAATGGCGAGAAAGGGCATGTGGAAAACATCCCGTTAGATCCCACGCGACAATGTTACACCGGCGGTGGTTTAAGCGACCCTAGCATGTTTGACCCCACTGATCCCGATCAAAGTCTGCAGGATGCTGCATTCGCGGATCGCCGGGTAATAAGTTTGGCTGTGGTCAACTGTCTTTCGCCGGGTGTCGCGCCATTAAACGGTAACGAAAGTAACGTACCTATAATTGGATTTATTGATCTGTTCTTAACCGAACCTTCTGTCGATAAAGGCTCGGAAAAAGCCAATATCTGGGCGGAGATAATTCGGGTGGCGCCGATTGGCGTAAACGGCTTGCGCGATATTGTGCAGCTTTACCGCTAAGGGCAGTAAATCTGCTTCGTTAACAGGTTTAGAATAAGTAAACGAAACCTTAATCATTGTGTGAAACGCTTATAGTATCATGGGTATGGCAGATATTAGGTCTCGACTATTGGCGATATCGCGACGCTTGGTAAAATGTCCAAGCGGCGTGGCGATGTTCGAGTTCGCCATTGCCCTGCCGATTTTGCTGGTCATTTTCGCCGGTGCTTGGGAAATGGCACGCGGATTGTGGACTTACGAGATCCTGAATAAGGGTGTGCGCGACGCCTCGCGTTATCTGGCCCGGGTCGATGATCCGACGTCGGCCCTCTCCGAGCAGATGGCGCTGCGACTGGTATTAAGCGGGGATATCGACTTGGACCAGCCGCCACGCCTCGATTTCAATGACGTCACGATAGTTGTTGGCACGAGAACATATGCCAACACATCCGGCCAGATATATCGCAGCCCAAATGGCGGTACAGAACCCATTGATGTGGTTCAAGTTCGTGCAAATATGACCTACGAAGCCCCGCTTTTGGGGTTTTTGAACATAGCTAGTCCGATCGAATTTTCGGTGGCGCACGAACAACGCTATATCGGGGATTAATCGATGTTGCTTCGTCTCTTGCGCCGTAAACTGGCCGCTGACAAATCGGGCGCCGCCGCCATCGAATTTGCTTTCGTTGCAGTAGGGCTTGTTTTATTTACGCTGGCTATTGTTGATGTTGGGTTTGCACTTTTTTGGTTCAACCGGGCGGAGAAGGCGACCCAGTTGGGCGTGAGGGTTGCGGCCGTGTCGGACCCTGTTGCGGGTGCTCTGATCAATTTTCGAGGGACCGGGGCTCCTGGAGCATCGTGCAGAGATGGCAGTGGGGCAATGATCCCGGGCTGCGTACACCCAGACTTTAGATGTTCAGTGACTGGTACTACTGGTACGTGTACTAACACAGGGCTGTTTTCCAGTGCTGCCTTTAGCAAAATATTTGGAGAAATGCGGACCTTGTATCCGCAATTAAGCTCTGAGAATGTCGAGGTTGAGTATCGGCCAACGCCACTGGGATTTGTTGGCCGCCCTTCCCGCCTAGTTAATCCGGTGGACCCTGACTTCAACAGTTATAATCTTGTTCCGCAAATCACCGTGCGTATCGTTAATTTGACCTATAACTGGGTCGCTCTGGGATCGTTGCTCGGGCTATCGCCGCTTAATCTGCCGGTCATTTCAGCCTCGTTAAACGCTGAAGATCTCGACCACACAACCAATTTGTAGGCGCCACATGCTAAGCACAAACAAGCACGCAGGCCGCCACGACGTTGCGCAGCCCACCATGATCGGTTTCCTGCACAAGGATATCGCGTCGGAGGTCAAAGGCATCGTCAAGAAAACCGATGCCACCTGTGATATCCGGACCATTACCGGCGCTTTGAAAGAAGAGCTGATTGGTTTCCGGTCGGACCCGTGCGTGGTGTTGCTGCAGATGGCGGCGTCCGAGGCCGATGAATTCGATGTGGTCGAGGACTTTCTCAACCGCAACCCCCATCTGTCGGTGATCATCGTCTGCGACGATGTGCCGTTCGAGCAGGTGCGCCGCTTGATGCGCGCTGGCGCTCTGGACATCCTGCCGCGGCCGCTCAAGGAGGATGAATTCCTGGTGGCGCTCGAGGCGGCATTCATCCGTGTTTCGAACGCGAAGATCAGTGGCGGCACGGCAAGGACCGGCAAGGTCATTACCTTCATGAAGGCTTGCGGCGGCGTTGGCGGCACGACCTTGGCTATTCAGGCGGCACATGCCCTGTCTGGCACCGCGAAACGCCGGCAGAAGGTTTGTCTGATCGATTTCGATCTGCAGTTTGGCAACGTTGCCATGTATCTCGATGTTGTGGATGGCGGTGAGCTATCGGATCTTTTGCGCGAGCCCGAGATCATTGACGCCACCCTGTTCAGTTCGGTGGCGTCGAGCCATCCGTCCGGCATCGACATCATCGCGGCGCCGCAAACTGTATGGTCCCTGGACTCGATCCAGGTCGATCAAGCCCAGAAAATCATTGAAGTTGCAGCGCAGCTCTATGATTACGTCATCATCGATCTGCCAGATTACTGGACCGATTGGTCGAAGCAAATTATTGATAATGCCCATGCGGTTGTGTTGGTTATGCAGATGACCGTTGCCGCGGTGCGCCACGCCCGCCGGCGTCTCGATCTGCTGCAAGCCGAGGGATTGGGGGCCGTGCCGGTCTTTGTTGTTGCTAACCGATATAAGAAACCAACGGTGTTCACTACCGATACGATTAAACAGGACGAGGTTGAAAAGGCTCTCGGACACCAGATCGATTTTGCGCTGCCAAGTAATTACAAGGTGGTGAATGAAGCGCAAACGCAAGGGATTCCGATTGCCGAAGCCGAAGGTGGACGCAAATTTGCGGCCGATCTCAGCAAGGTTGCTGAGGCCATCTCGGCACGGATCTAGGCTCTGATAGTGGCGCCGCTGAAAAAAGGAATGTCGTAATGCTACGTCGTCTTGTGAGCTCGAATACAGTCGAATTCAAAAAACCGCCGGCCGCACCGGAACCCGCGGTTGCCGAACCGGCGGCACCGGACACAGGTGCCGAACGCGCCGAGGCGGCGCCGGCTGTACGTGAAAACGGTTCGGCTTTGGGGGGCGCGAATGGTGGCGTGGCCGCGGCCGAAGCCAGCAGTGGTCGAGGTAAGAGTGACGACCAGCACAATAGTGAGTTTCGCAATCGCACCGCGAGCATCGATGCTGCGTATGCAAAATTTTCGTCCGACAAGCACACCGAATTAAAGATGCAAGTTCACCAGCAGTTGCTGGACACCATGAACTTGACGGTTCTCGACAAGATGACCGAGGAACAGATTCGCAGTGAAGTTGGCGATCTGGTGCGCGAGCTGTTGGTCGAAAATAACGTACCGCTTACCCTGCAAGAACAGCAGAGCTTGATTGCAGATATTCTCGACGAGGTTCTAGGGCTGGGGCCGATCGAGCCGTTGCTGAAAGACCCGACTATCTCGGATATTCTGGTCAATACCTACGACACGGTCGTGGTGGAGCGGTTTGGCCGGTTGGAAATGACACCGGTTAAATTTAAGGACAATCGCCACCTCTTGCGGATCATCGATAAAATCGTGTCGGCCATTGGTCGACGCATCGATGAAGGTTCGCCCATGGTCGACGCCCGACTGCTAGACGGTTCGCGCGTCAACGCCGTCATCGCGCCGATCGCGGTTGACGGTCCGCTATTGTCAATTCGCCGGTTCGCGCAAGATCCCTACACCATGGACAGGCTGATCGATATCGGCACGTTGACGCCCAATATCGCGGAATTACTGGAAGGCATTGTCCGGTCGCGTAAGAACATCCTGATCTCTGGCGGTACCGGTAGTGGTAAGACCACCATGCTGAACGCCATGGCGTCCTATATCGACCCGAAAGAACGTATCATCACGATCGAGGATGCGGCCGAGTTGCAGTTGCAACAACCGCAAGTCGCGCGCATGGAAACCCGCCCGCCCAACGTTGAGGGCAAGGGCGAAATTGCCCAGCGCGAACTCGTCAAGAACTCGCTTCGTATGCGCCCCGACCGTATCATCGTCGGCGAGGTGCGTGGCGGTGAAGCCTTCGATATGTTGCAAGCCATGAACACGGGCCATGAAGGTTCGATGACCACGGTCCATGCCAACATGCCGCGTGACGCCCTGGCGCGTATTGAGAATATGATCGGCATGGCGCAGCTCGATTTGCCGCAGAATGCTATGCGCGCGCAGATCGCTTCGGCCATCCATGTGGTGATCCAGCTGTCGCGTTTGAGTGATGGTCGCCGACGGCTCATCAGTGTTCAGGAAGTGACCGGTATGGAAGGCGAAGTTATTACCATGCAGGAGATTTTCCGTTTCGATCGTCGTTCGACCGACGCGGACGGAACGATCCACGGCGCCTATGTTGCAACGGGCATCCGGCCGAAGTTCATCCAGGACTTCAACCAACGTGGTATCTATATTTCGGACGATCTTTTCGAACCCAATCAGGAATTGTAGGTCCTGGGGCCGAGATAAGGAGATCTGAGAATGCCTATCGATAGTCTGACACTATTTTATGCGGCGGTGTTTCTGGCCGGCTTGCTGGGTATCGAGGGGATCTATCTGTTCTTCTTCCGCACGCGCAAGAGCGGTAATCTGGAAGCGAACCGCCGGCTTCGGCTGCAACAGAAAAACCCCGACGGACGCGAAGTTCTCGAAGAATTGCGCAAGGAAGTTCGCGGCGGCGGCGGTATAGGCGGCTATCTCGACACAAAAATAGCGGCTGCCGGCAAAAGTTATTCCGTATCCAGACTGCTGGTCATTATGAGCATGGTCGGCTTTGGGGTTTTCCTTTTCTTGGCGATTATTCTGCCGGTACCGCCTCTCTATAGTCTGATTATCGGCGCGATGTCCGGTGTTGGCTTCCCGTTGCTGTCTTTACATATGAAAGCCAAAGGTCGAGTCCGGAAATTCTCCGAGCAACTGCCTGATGCGCTCGACACCATGGCGCGCAGCTTGCGAGCTGGCCATCCTTTTACCGCCGCGATGAACTTGGCGTCGGAAGATCTCGCCGACCCCATGGGGACTGAGTTGGGCATTGTTGTCGATGAGATGACCTATGGCTTGGAACTCAATACTGCGCTGGAAAATTTGCGCACGCGTGTACGGTTGCAGGATCTCGACTACATGGTCGTGGCGATTACCATCCAGCATGAAACCGGCGGTAACTTGGCCGAAGTGTTGGCCAACCTGTCTCGGGTGATTCGCGATCGGTTCCGGATGTTCCAGAAAATCCGTGCGCTGTCTGCCGAAGGTCGTCTTTCTGCTTGGGTGATTTCAGTCCTGCCGTTTTTCGTTGGGGCCGTAATCCATCTCATCAACCCTTCCTATTTCGGAGCATATCTGGGCGATCCGACATTTCATAAACTGCTCCTCGGCGGGCTGTTTGGAATTATGCTCGGCGCGTTTGTGATGTTCCGAATGGTCAACTTCCGCTTTTAGAGGGTGCTATGGAAGCAATTCGCCAACTCTTAGACAGCATCGTTGAATCTAGCGGCCTTATGCTGGTGGTTGCGGCCATTTTTGTATGCGCCTTGTTAGCGGCGTTCGGCATTGCCACGCTGGCCACATCAAGATCTGACGCCCGCCGGCGGTTGGCTGGGGAAACAGGTTTGGCGGCAGGCGGTGACCTGCTGAACGCCGGTTCGTTGCGTTTGACCGCGCCGTTGACCGGTGTAGGTGGGCTTTTTGAGAGGATCGCCGGCATAATCATGCCGAAAGGCGAGATGGCGCCTGACAATGCACTGCGCCTGCAGATGATCCGGGCCGGTTTCTACAACACACGCGTGATTCGGATTTATTATCTCGCCCGAGTATTGCTCGCGGTCACTCTTGGCTTGCTCATCGCCATCGTCTATCCGCTAGTAGCGCCGGAAACGGCGGTGCAGAGCATCATTATATTGGCCGGCGCCGCCGCGGCGTTGGGGTATTAC
>JABDJY010000302.1 GCA_013003285.1 Alphaproteobacteria bacterium
GCCAACTCCTCGAAGTCCTTAACCCTGCGCCGAACCGGGTTGCGCCGCCATGCCCGCATTTTGGCGTCTGCGGCGGCTGCAGCGTGCAGCATCTGGCCGAAGAGGATTATCTCGATTGGAAGCGCGACATCGTCGTGGCGGCCATGGAGCGGCAGGGCATTGCCGGCAGCATCGTCGGGCCGATGATCGCGACCCCGCCGGGCGACCGGCGGCGGGCGGAACTGGCCGCCCTGCGCTTGCGCGGCAAACACGGAGCGGTCGTGCTCGGTTTTCACGCCCGCGCGAGTAACCGCATCGTCGATATGGCCGAATGCGTCATTTTACGCCCGGCCCTGCAAAATGTGATCGCGCCCCTGCGTGATGTTTTGGCGAAAATCCTCGAGCCGGGGACCGGCTGCGATCTACTGCTCACCGAGACGCTGGTCGGGCTCGATCTGCTGATCACCACTAAGATGCCGCCGCGCCCGAAACAAACTTTGGCCTTTGCCGCCTTCGCCGAAGAGGTCGATCTGGCCCGGGTGTCGTGGACGTCGGAACGCACCGGCATCGAACCGGTGGCCCAGCGCCGGCCGCCGGCGGTCAATTTCGACGGGGTCGCGGTGGTGCTGCCGCCCGGCGCGTTTCTGCAGGCCAGCGCGGCGGCGGAGAAAATTATGGCCGGGCTGGTCCTCGAGAATTTGGCAACCCTGCCGCCGCGCGCGCGGGTTGCCGATCTGTTTGCCGGACTGGGCACCTTCACCCTGCCCATCGCCGCCGAAGGGGCGCGGGTTCATGCCGTCGACAGCGCCGGAGACGGGCTGAACGGGCTTCTGGCCGCCACCGGCGCAGCCGGGTTCAGCGGCCGGGTCACCGTGGAGACCCGCGATTTGTCCGAGCGGCCTCTCATGGCGGCCGAATTGAAGGATTATGCGGCGGTGGTGTTCGACCCGCCGCGCGCCGGCGCCGCCGCGGTGGTGCGCCAACTCGCCGAATCAAAGGTGCCAAGCGTGGTTGCCGTGTCGTGCAATCCGGCCACCTTCGCCCGCGACGCCGCCGCGCTCATCGCCGGCGGCTACCGCCTGACCCGCGTCACCCCAGTCGATCAGTTCGTCTATACCGGTCATGTGGAACTGGTCGCCGGCTTCGTGCGGGGCTGAACGCGCCTCACTCCGCCGCTTTCTTAGTTCCCTCTCGGGTCGGGCAGGCGAACAACGGATCTTTTCAAATCCAACTTTGGCCTTCCGGGTTAAACGAGAGACACGTTAGGTTAGTTCAGAACAGTGGATGAAAAGCAGGGTCGAGGTTGCGATGTACAGTGTCGATGGGAACGATGAGGTGAATGAAATTACCGATGTTCCACAGTCCGACGTGGGAGCACCACTACCTGCAGTAATCGCCGCGGAACATCATGTAGATTTAATTTATCTGATCCAAGAACCAGATCCAAATTGGGACGGCACGTATGTCAACGTTGTCGGTTCAGACACCAAGCGCGAAGGAATTGCATGCATCCGCTTCGACAGCCCCTGCGCGCATTTTTTTTGGTCCTCCCAATGATGAGGCCTTTTCAGGGCATCCGCTCGCAGCTCGCGGGGTTGAACCTTATAGCGCTTGGGAAGTTCGCCATTCCTCGTGGATTCGCTCATTAGAGAAAATGAACTCTGTACATCCCTATCATCGTCGCGAATCTTTTGAAGCATATCGGCATTTTATTTTCGCGTTTCACGACAGCACATTTGAATGCGTCGCGATGGGCTATTCGTGCCGAATTCTAAGCGGGTCAATAAAATCCATTGCAGCAGATATCCCAGGCATGTGGAAATGATGTTGTAGAGCGCACGAAATTTAGTCATGCGAGCATTAGCATTGAAACATACGATGAATGTGGGTTTGGAAGACCCGCTAGAGCGAACCGATAGATATTTTTCGTAATCGAAACTGATTTTCACCAATGAACGATTCACAGATCACCAAAACCAGCAAATTTCTCAGCTATGTGTTGAGACACAAACCGGACGCCATCGGCTTACAGCTCGATGAGCAAGGCTGGACTTTGGTGAGTGATCTCATTGAGAAAGCTAAACCGCAGCTTGCACTGAACGAAGCGCTGGTGCGAAAAGTGGTCGCCACCAACGAAAAAAAGCGGTTCGCACTATCGGAAGACGGGCTACGGATTCGAGCCAGTCAGGGTCATTCGATCGATATTGATATCGGCCTAGCACCACAAATGCCCCCCGACGTTCTTTATCACGGTACGGCAACTCGGTTTCTGACTTCTATCCGAGAGCAGGGGCTGCTTCGCGGCTGCCGCCAGCATGTCCATCTATCGCTCGACTGCGACACTGCAAGCATTGTCGGCGCGCGCCATGGCAAACCGGCCTTGTTGGAGATCGATTCCAAGTCGATGCACTTGCACGGCTTAAAATTTTTCCTTTCGGACAACGGGGTGTGGCTGACAGAACATGTGCCACCAAAGTATTTTATTCTGCTCTAGCCAATCTCCGCCCTCACTCGGCCGCTTTCTTGGTTCCTTCTCTCGGGTCGGGCAGGCGGTTCATGCCGAAATAGTCTTCGTTGGGCAGCATGCCGAGGCCGTGGGTCATGCGGTTGGTGTAGTTGAAATAGGCCACCGTATCGATGATGTCGTAGACGTCCTCGTGGCTAAAGCCGACATCGTAGAGCGATTGGCGGTCGCCATCGCCGATTTCCCACGGTGTTGCGGTCATCTTCCAGGTGAAGTTGAGCATCGCCCGGTGGCGGGCCGACAGTTTCAGTTCGCGAAAATTAGTCATGAGGATGTCGCCGAACACCGGATCGCCCGATAGCTCGCGCACCGCCTGGCTGTGCGACGTGATGCAATAGACACAATGATTGTGGCACGACACCACCACGGCGATCATCTCGCGCTCGAGCCGCGACAGGCCGCTATCGTCGCTCAGCATGAGCTGATTATATTTGCTGATGAAGGTGCGCAGCGACTCCTGGCGCAGCGCCTTGGCGCGGATCACATTGGGCACCAGGCCCAATTTCTCCTCGCACACCCGCATATATTTTTGAATGTCCGGATCCAGCGTGTCGGGATCGGGCACCGGCAGCTTCGAGATTTCCTGCAATTGCGGCATTGTTTCCGGGTTTGTTTCTGGCTTTGTGGCCATGGTCGGGCCTCCCTGGTTCGGCGGTTGATCGCGGTTGGTTCAGTATAACCGGGCCGAGTGGGGTAGGGCGAGTGCGAACACGAGAGCAGGTAGAGTCTCTGTTAAATCCTTCGCTTGCGATCGCACCCTGGCTAAGATGTGCCCCTACACATGGAGGGGAGGCACCAATGTCGACGAAATTATTGGATAAAACAGCAGAACAAGCCGCCGATCGTCAGGTCGGTAAATTTACGCTGCTGCACGAGGACGAGAAAACCCGGATCACCCATTGGGTCATCCAGCCCGGCGAGCAGACCGGCTGGCATCTGCATGATTATGATTATGTGACCATTCAGCAATCCACCGGCCGTCTGTTCCTGGAACATGCCGACGGATCGACCCGCGAGATCGACTATACCCCCGGGGTCGCCCGGGCCGTCTCAGCGCCGGTCGAGCACAATGCCATCAACAAAGGCGATGTCGATATCGTCGTGATGGAGATCGAATACAAAACGTAGGCGCTTGGTATTTGCCGGCCTCGAAAGCTTAATCCTGCTCCACATTCTCCGGCCGTCGCCGGGCGCGGTGCGCCCGCCAGGTCGGCAGGAACACCAGGACCACAGCCAGCGTTAGCAGGCCGAGCGTCATGGGCCGTTCCCAAATGAAGCTCAATCCGTCGGCGTTACGCATGGCGCGGCCGAAATTATCCTCCATCATCTGGCCGAGAATAAACCCGATCAGCAGTGGCGCCAGCGGATAGTCGGCGAACCGCATGATGGTGGCGAATACGCCGATGCCGATCAGAAGCAGCAACTCGGTGGCGTTGTTCTGGCCGATATAGACTCCCGACATGGCGAAAAACAGGATGAACGGGATCAGATAGTTGCGCGGCACGGCGAGCAATTTCGCGATATAGGGGATCAGCGGCAGGTTGAGGACCAGCAGGATCAAATTGCCGATATACATGGAGATGATCACCGACCAGAATATTTCCGGCCGATCGATCATCAACCGCGGGCCCGGATCGACATTGAGCGCAATCAACGCGCCCAGCAATATGGCGGTGGTGCCCGACCCCGGAATACCCAATGTCAGCAGCGGCACGAACGAACCGGTGCAGGCGGCGTTGTTCGCAGTCTCCGGGGCGGCCAATCCCTTAATCGAGCCACGGCCGAATTCCTTTTGCTCGTCGGCGCTGGCGATATTGCGCTCGACCGCGTAGCCCAGAAACGACGCGATGGTGGCGCCGGCGCCGGGCAGCACGCCGATGAAGAACCCTTGCAAGGACTGGCGGCCGATGACCGGCGCGATGGTCCGCGCCTCCTTGGCGGTGATGCGAAGGTCTTTGATTTTCTGAGCATCGCCGCCAGGCTCGCCGCCGCGTTTGCGGTCGATGACCAGGAAGAGCGCCTCGGGCAATGCGAACAGCGCCATGGCCAGGGTAACGAAGCCGAGCCCGCTTTGAAGGTCGAGGAGGCCGAGCGTAAACCGCGGCGCGTTGAACAGCGACGACTCGCCGACGGTCGATAGCATGACGCCAAATATTGTCATCATCAGCGCTTTGGCGACCTGGCCGGTGCCGGCGAAGGCCGCGATCGCGGTCAGCCCCACCACCATAAGCGCGAAATATTCGGCCGACCAGAACAGGATCGCGACGGAGGATAAAGCGGGCGCAAAGGTGAGTAGCAATAGGGCGCCGATGGTGCCGCCGGCGAACGAAGAGATCGCCGCGATCGTGAGGGCCTTTCCCGCCTTGCCCTGACGCGCCATGGGATAACCGTCGAACGATGTCGCTACGGTTCCTGCGACACCGGGCGCATTGATCAGGATCGACGATGTCGATCCGCCGAAAATGGCGCCGTAGTAAACGCCGGCGAGCAGAATCAGCGCCGCCGAGGGGTCGCCGATCTTGATCGCGACGGGGATCATGATCGCGATGATCGAGATCGGGCCGAGGCCGGGCAGCATGCCGATAAAAGTGCCGATCAGCACGCCGGCCATCACCATCAGTAAATTCTGAAAGGATAAGGCGGCGCCGAGGCCGAGCAGGAGACCGTCCAACATAACGACCCCTCCTACGAGACCAGAAAGATCGGCCAGGGCCGCAGGAAAACGCCTAGCACTTCTTGAACCAGGAACCAGACGATCAGCGCGCCGGCGAGCGAAACCGGCACCAGAATAACGTAGCGTCGCTCACCCAAAACCGTGGCGCTGACGATGAGAAATGCGGTTGTCGAAACCACGAAGCCGATGGGGAAGATCGCCAACGCATAGACAATCATGGCGGCAAGCAGGCCGAACGCGCGGCCAAACTCGTATTCGCGAAACCGGCGCAAATCGACGGTGCCCAGAACATCGCCGTCCGTTTCCTCGGTCTCTTGAGGTTTGGGGGCGAACAGCAGGATAAAAGACAATATGATGCCAAGCGCGGCGAGGCCGATGGGCAACGTATTGGGCAGGAACACCATGTTGCGCTCGAACGGTAATAGCCGGTAGGTCACCGCGCCGTAGCCGTACAAAAACGAGAATAACAGGAAGAAGACTGCGACCCATCGATCGAGCTTCATAAAAGTCCCCAATTCACCTGAAACGTAAGGGGGAGGCACCGCGAAGGAGGTGCCTCCCCAAGACTAAAGCCGGTCTATAGGAAACCGAGTTCTTTCATTAGACCACCGATCTGCTCTTCCTGTTGAACCAGGAAGTCCAGGAACTTGTCGTCAGGATTGAATATGTCGACCCAGCCGTTGCGGTCGCGCACTTCGGCCCATTCCGGTGTGTCGTACATTTTGGTCAAGGCCGCGACATAGGCCTTCTGCTTGTCCTCCGACAGACCCGGGGCGGCGAAGAAACCGCGCCAATTGACGAATTCGGCGTCGATACCCTGCTCTTTCAATGTCGGGGCCTCGGGAAATGCGGCATTACGCTCGGCGCCGGTCATCGCAAGAATGCGGAATTCACCGGCGCGCGCCAGGTCGACGGCTTCGGAAAATCCGGTCGAACCAACTTCAACTTCACCCGACAATAGCGCGGCATTCAACTTACCGCCGGTGTCGAAGGGGATGTATTTGACGGTGGTGGGGTCTCCGCCAGCCGATTTGAACGCCATGGCCGCGACCAGATGATCCATGCCGCCGGGAACCGACCCGCCGCCAACCGAGACGCTTTTCGGATCCGTCTTGTAGGCCGCCACGACATCGCCAAAGCTTTTGAATTTACTGTCGTTGCGAACCACCAACGCCGCATAGTCGCCGATGGTGCCGGCAACCAGGGTGAGGTCGCGGAAATTTTGCGGAAACACCTTGGTCAGCGATCGGATGACGATCGGCGTTGAATTGACCATCAACGTACCTTCGTTCGACTTGGCATTCTCGATCAGCCAGCCGATGGCCTTGCCGCCGCCGCCGCCGGACATGTTCTCGTAGGTGGCCGTGCCGACAATGCCGGCCTTGGTCAATGCTTCGCCGG
>JABDJY010000321.1 GCA_013003285.1 Alphaproteobacteria bacterium
CGCGCTGACCAGCGCGGCGGCGCGGGTCGTTAGCTGGCCCGACGCCATCATGGCCTGAATTTTCGCATCGACCTGCGGCGGATAGCGGAACCGGTGGGTCTCGTACCAAGGCGCCAGATGACGCAGAAAGCGGCTCTGCTCCTGTTCCGATAATGCCGGCCAAAGTTGGTGCGCCGCGTCGCGAATATCGTCGAACGCCGCCTGCCATTCGCCCCCCGACGCCAAATTGTTGCTTGCATCGCTGCGGACGGCGCGGAGCATGGCGCAAACCGAGCTGGGTCTGCCGTGACGTGCGACGAAGGCCGGCACCGCGCGGCCCAATACTTCGGCAAAGGAGTCCTTGGATGGTACCCGGCGTTGGCTCTTCGGCAGCAGGCCCCGGCGGGATATGGCGGTGATTTTGGCGGCAGGGCGATCGCGGCCGACGACAATGGCCACATCGGCCATGGTGAGGCCGGTGCCGACGATCAGGACCCGCGCATCCGCCGCGATCTGTGCCAGACGTTCGCTGTCCCAGGGGTCGGGGTAAAAGGATTGGTGCCCGGCAACCGCACCTTGCAGCGGCGGCAATAGGGCAGGTGGCGCATTGCTGGTGGTGACCACTAGCAAGTCGACAGGGAGGTCGTCATTGTCGGCAAGGCTCACGGTAAACCCGGCGCCGTCGGTCCGCGCGTTCACCGCCCGGTCCTGGATGTGGCTGATGGTCGAGCCCGACGGATTGTCGGCTTGATGGGCCGCCAGTTCGGACCCCACATAACGGCCCATCGCGGTGCGCCGGACGAAGGCGCGGCCCGCAATGTCGAGACATTCCGGGTCGTCGGCAAGGACGCCATTGGCGCGGCACCAGCGGTCGAAATGTTCCACATCGTCGGGGTAGAGCGAATGGGTCAGGGTCGGCCCGTTGATGCGATGGTCGGGGTCCTTCGTGCCATAGGCCACGCCGCGTCCCAGCTCGGCTGACGGTTCGACGATGACAATATCGAGCGGCTCCGCCGAGGCCCGGCTCAAACGAACAGCCACCGCCGCGCCGGTGAACCCACCGCCGATAATTCCCACTTTGGGCGTCATACTTGTGCTCTCTTAGTCCTGTACCCAGCGGAACCGCTGGCAGGGCCGGCGCGATAAACCCCGTCGTTTATTGCAGCAGCGAGCGTTGCACTTCGAAGTCTTTGCGCAGGTCCTCATTGCCTTTGACCACGGCGTTTTGCTGCGCCTGCATGCCGCTGGCGACCGTCGCGGCCAGCGCGTCGATGTCGGCCTTGCCGTCGGATTGGACGCACTGGATATATCTTCGCACCTGGGCGACGTGGGTGTTGTACTGCGCCAGCGCCTGATTGTAGCCCTCGACCGTGTCGAAGAATAAGGTCGGGCGAACCGGCGCTTGGCAGTCGGACGTCCAGCTGAGGGACGGGTCCACCTTGGTTTCCCCGAGCGAGCCGCCCGCCGCCGGCGTGGCGGCGATGCCCAGAAGTGTGGCGGCAAAAAGCATGTTTATTAGTCGCACAATCGTCACTCCGTTATTTGTTGCGGCCGAATATATATATCGGCACACACATGTATTAGGGGGAAGAGTTAAACCTCGATCGGTTGGCCGCTCGCCGCCGATTTGGCGATCGCCTCGTGCACCGCCGCGGTATGCGCCATCTCTTCCGGCGTGAACAGGTAGGGCTCCTCGCCCATACAGGCGGCGGCGAAATTCTCGTCGTTGGCCCGCAACTGCTCAAGCACGTCGACCTTGGGCAGCGTTACCGTTTCCACCTCGCCGCCGCCATCCTCGACCCGCACGGCGCCGAAGCATTTGGTGACCTCGTTGGTATCCATCCACCCCTGTGCACGCGCCCAGCCGTCCGAGCCCATCACTTGTAAGTGGAAGGTCGCGGGGGTCGTCATGAGGTCGCCGAGATAACCGGTGATACCGGAATCGAAGGAAATCAGCACCGAGCCGCAATCGGCCTTCATGATGTGGTCGGTGGTCTGTCCGAAAACGCGTTTCATGGGGCCGGCGTACCAGCACAATATGTCAATCATATGGGCGCCGAAATGGACGATGCCGCCGGTCGGCGCTTCCTCGGCGCTGCGCCGCCAGCCCTCGATGCCGATCTGTCCCTGATGGCTGAGATTGGCCTCGATGTGATGGATCTCGCCGAGCTCGCCGGCATCGATCATTCGTTTGATCTCCTGGACGGCGGCGCCGTAGCGGTAATTGTGGCCGATGCCCAGCGTGATGCCGGCAGCGCGCGCCGCCTCGATGCCGCGCAGCC
Source organism: Alphaproteobacteria bacterium (assembly GCA_013003285.1). Lineage (GTDB taxonomy): Bacteria > Pseudomonadota > Alphaproteobacteria > UBA6615 > UBA6615 > JABDJY01. The sequence continues at coordinate 2,262 of JABDJY010000321.1, forward strand.
CCTCGGCCTTATGCAGCGAGAATGGCTTTTCTGTGAGGACGTGCTTGCCGGCGGCCGACGCCGCGACGATCTGGTCGACATGCTGCGAATGGGGCGTCACCAGCACCACCGCGTCGATCTCCGGGTCGGCGAGCACATCGTCGAAACTATCGGTCAGGAAGAGACCCTGTTCGTCGCAGAAGGGAGCCACCCGATCGGGGGCGATGTCCACGGCGCGGACGAATTGCAGTTTGCTCGAATCTTTGGTGGCGAGGACATGGTTCTGGCCCCACCATCCCAGCCCGACGATTGCGGCGCGGATCATCTCACTCTCCCTATTTATCGGCCCGCCCGACAGCTTACGCTGCGGGGCAATTTCGGTGCCGGGAGCGTGCCCCAAAACATTGGCGCAGACAAGTTTAACGGTGCCGGAAGGTATTGGTGGAGGGTATCTCAAACTCACGGGCGGCTTGACCGATGATCTGATTCCACAAATCGTGTTGCATACAAAAATACCGTGTTGCCACGGCCCATCATACTCGGCACGCTATGCACGGCACCCATTCGGGACGTTTTGACCATTCAAATTTGGAAAGAATATATGACTTATCTCACAAGGATTTCGGCCTGTTTTGTTTTGCTGGCCGCCGTGACCCTGGGGTCGGGTTTTGCCTCTGCGCAACAAGCCGATGCCGCCATGACCGAAAAGGTTTTGGGGCACCATCTGGCGGCCTTTGGCGCCGGCGATGTTGCTGACATTATGTCCGACTATACGTCCGATTCCGTTCTCATCACGCCGGGTGGCGCGTTACGCGGGCTTGATCAAATCCGTCCGTTGTTCGAAGGATTGGTGGCAGAATTCGGCAAGCCCGGTGCGTCATTCACCATGGGGACGCAGATTATCGAAGGTGACATCGCCTATATCGTCTGGTCCGCCGAAACCGCCGACAATGTTTATGAGGTCGCCACCGACACGTTCGTCGTGCGCGATGGCAAGATTCACCGGCAGACCTTCGCCGGTAAGATTACATCTAAGAAATAGTTGGAGGGGCCGCGCGGGGTTGGAGAACCTCGCGCGGCTCACCGATTGTCCGGATCGACGGTGTAGCCGTACTTGTTCATCCAGAGCAGGCTCGACCAAGTGTCCATGGACGCGTCGTGCTCCAGGCCGACGCAGCCCGCATAGCCTTTGGCGTAGGCGCGCTCAACCAGCCACAGCAGATCCATCTCACCGACGCCGGGTTCGAAGCGCCCCGGCGTGTTACCGATCTGGATGTGCCCGATATTGTCCCAATATTCGTCCATAATCGGGGTCAGCGGGCCTTGCTCCTGCCAGCGTAACTGGTAGGTGTCGAACACCAATTGCACCCGTTCCTTGCCGGTGGCGGCGCGGATGGCGTCGGCCTCGGCCATGGTCTGCATGGCCCAATTGGGCACGCGCTCGGCGGCAACGCCTTCGAGCAGCAGCTTGAGACGCATGCCTTCGGCCTGCTCGGCCATCCAGATCAGATTTTCCACGTATGTGTCGACGCAGCGCTGTTTGTCCGCGCCGTCGGGTACCGCACCGGCGCCCACATTGATCGAGTAAATATCGCACAGCGCGGCATATTCCAGCGCGCGCGCGGCGGCGCGTTTGAACTCTTCTTGCTTGCCGGGTTGGGCGCCGAGCCCCCACACGCCCTTGTCCCAATCGACCGGCACGACGAAGTAGATGAATTCGAGTCCATTGTCGTCGAGCTGCTGCCTCAGCTCTTCCTTGGTCAGCGCATAGGGCATGTGCCACTCGACCTCGTTGCAGCCGCATCTGCGCGCGGCTGCGCAGCGCTCATGCGGCGGCAGTTCCTGGAAGAGGTGATGGAAGTTGGGGGAGAAGCGGATCTTGGCCATGGCGTGCGTTCAGTGCTTGCGACCGCCCGGGCGGCCTACTTGAAACGCCTACTATCGACACATTCGCGCTTTTGCCAAGCGCTGATTGGCCCGAGTTTTAGGTGCCCGTCGCCGCCAATTCCGCGACCACCCGGCGGGCCGGGAAGCTGACCGTCACTGTGGTGCCGACATCGACTTCGCTCTGCAACTCGAAGGTGCCGCCATGCAACTCGACGATCGATTTGGTCAATGGCAGGCCGAGGCCGGTGCCTTGCTGAAGGCGGCTGTGGGCACTTTCCACCTGACCGAACGGCGTTAACACCATGGGGATGTCTTCGGCCGCGATGCCGATACCGGTGTCGCGGAAGCGGAACACGAAGCCGTCGGTTTCGTTGGACCAGGTTTCGACGGTTAAGGTGCCCCCTTCGGGGGTAAACTTCACCGCGTTGGTCATGAGATTCAGCAGGACCTGCTTGAGGCCGCGCTCGTCGCAATACAGGTAGGACGATTTGTCCGAGACCACGGTCTGGATCTTGACCCCCTGCTTTTCGGCGCGTCCCTGAACCAGGGTGACACAAGCCTGGACCGCATGGGGCACATCGACCGTTTGTTCCTGCAGGTCGAATTTGTTGGCCTCGATCTTCGATAGATCGAGCATGTTGTTGATAATCTCGAGCAGATGGGTGCCCGAGGCGTTTATGTCCTTGGCATAGTCGCGATATTGCGGACTGCCGACCGGGCCGAAAATTTCACCCGCCATGATTTCAGAGAAACCAATAATCGCGTTGAGCGGGGTGCGTAGCTCGTGGCTCATATTGGCCATGAATTCGGATTTGGCATGGTTGGCGCTTTCGGCCGCATCCATGGCGATCAGCAAACTATCCTCGGCGCGTTTGCGCTCGAAGATATCGGTGTCGATGCCGCCAATACCGATAATGTTTCGCTGGTGATCGAAAACCGGAAACTCGGTCGACTGCATCGGCCTGGTCTTGCCATCGTGCCGTAGCACTTCGAACCGCGTCTCTTGAGGTTTCCCCGTCGTCAAAACCTTCTTGTCGAGTTCGAAAAACAGCTCGGCGTTGTCGGGGCTGAGCCATTTGCCCATATCCTCGCCCAACGCTTCTTCTTCGGTCGTGTTGTAGAAGGTTTGAAAGGCCTTGTTGACCATGATCAGGCGCGAATCCGTGTCCTTCATATACATCAGCGACGGACTGTTATCGGAAATTGCCCGCATCTGGTCCTGGCTTTCCCGGAAAGCCGTTTCGGCGCGCATGATTTGGGTGATCTCGATTATCGACCCGGCCATGCGCAGCGGCGTGCCATCTTCGTCCCAGACCGCCTGTCCCGTCGAATGCACCCACACATATTCGCCGTCGCGGCGGCGCAAGCGAATTTCGATGTCGTAGGGAGCCTTGTTTTCGAGATGGTCGCGCAGAGCCTGGCGGGCGCGAACGCTATCGTCGGGATGGATGTCGCTGACAGCCTCGTCTTTGGCAAGATCATCGGGTGAATAGCCTAAGATCGCCATCCAATGGGGCGAATAATATTCTTCGTTCTTCACGATATCCCAATGCCACAAGCCACCGTTGATGGCGGCGGCCACTAGGTCGTATTGCTGCTCGCTGGTTCGCAGTTTTTCGGTTATCAGTTTTACTTGCTTAAATGCGAATACGACGATCGTCACGACGAAGGTCAGGATGGCCACGATGGCGAATATGGGGATCGGTACCAGGGTCGCATCCCGGCTGACATCTACCGCATTGCCGCCGCTGGCCGCAGTGAATATGAAATCGATAACCGCGCCGATCGAAAACGCTATGGCGGCAACCAGAACATAATTCCAGAAGCGGTTCTTGGGTTGTATTTCCTCGGCGAGTATATCTGAGACGCGTGTATCTGGGGCAGGTTTCCGCGCACGCAAAAAATCGACGCGTTCGATAGCGCGCCAGGCTAACGATGCCATGCGGACCGCGACGGGGAGTCGCTGGTGACCTTCGGGTCCCACCACGCGAGAATCTTCAGCGAACACTTTATCCTCCTGATCGTGTACCGGCCCTAACTGGGCCGCGCTGGCTGTCCGATATTCAACCTATCGTCGATAGATTGAACCAAATGAATGCTCTGAAACACCCGATATCATCGCGAATATAGAATGGAAAAGTCTGAATATAAATTAACTATCGAATCGAATTTATTTTTTAATTGATCGAGATTAATTTAAAAGTTGAACGATTAAACCTGTTTCCGCCGCTTAATCCTGAGAATCAACGTTTGTGCGCTGGGGCGATCTCTAAACGTTAACGGTCCGCTCGCGACAAATAATTGTGCGACCATGAGCGGATTTCCGCTGCGGTCCATAGGGCCGGAACAAAAAACTAAAAAATGTAGCGTCTATGAGCGGCCGCCTAACCGCGGAGCTCAATAATTGGTTGGCGGGTACTTCATATCGGCGCGCTTTTGCGCTTCGATTTCGCTGGCGGCGTTCAAGCTCGCGATAGCGCGCAACAGCTCCATTTGGCGCGCCTTTTCGGTGCGTATATCCACCAGATGCCGCTTCATCGAGACAAAAGCGGCGATAAAGCAGTTTATGACGGTTAATGAGATGAGCACGATGAGCGCGACGAAAACCAGACTATCGCTGTCGGCCGGTTCGTTCACCACTAAGGCCACCAACCCGGCAATGCTCATGATCACCAGAATGCCGGTAATGATATTGATATATTCAATGAACCAGGAAAGAAGTCGGCTCAAGATGCCCTCCGTTTAGACGCCGCGGCGTTGTCGGCGCCGACCGCGATGGCCACTGCCGCGCCGCTTGGGGCTGGTCATCGAATTCTTCGTACGTTCAGCCCGCCGAGCTGTGAGCATATCTTCTCCACCCCCGCTTGCGCTACCACCTTCACCGAGAAGTTCGAGTTCCTGGGTTTCCAATCGGCGGATTTCGTCGCGCAGCCTTGCCGCTTCCTCGAATTCTAAATTGGCCGCGGCTTCGCGCATGCGGGTCTCCAAGCTCGCCAGATGGGCCTGCAGATTATTGCCCACCAGGTGGATGGTCTCGGCGTCGCCGGTATCCACGGTAACCCGGTCGCGCTCGAACATGGAGTCGAGAATATCGGTAATGTTCGTGCGGATGGATTCCGGGGTGATGCCGTGGGCGGCGTTATATTCCTGCTGTTTTTCGCGCCGCCGGTTGGTCTCTTCCAACGCCGCTGTCAGGCTCTTGGTCATGGTGTCGGCATAGAGGATCACGCGGCCGTCGATATTTCGGGCCGCCCGCCCGATAGTCTGAATGAGCGATGTCTTGGAGCGCAGATAGCCCTCCTTGTCGGCATCGAGAATGGCGACCAAGGCGCATTCGGGAATGTCGAGGCCTTCGCGCAGCAGGTTGATGCCGACCAGAACGTCGAACACGCCGAGCCGCAGGTCGCGCAAGATCTCGATGCGCTCCAGCGTATCTACGTCGGAATGCATATAGCGCACGCGAATACCCTGCTCATGCATATATTCGGTGAGGTCTTCGGCCATGCGCTTGGTCAGCGTGGTGGCCAGCACCCGCATGCCCTTGGCGGCCACCTCGTGGCATTCGGCGATCAAATCGTCGACCTGGGTTTCGACCGGTCGGATAATGCAGACCGGGTCGATCAGCCCGGTCGGCCGGACCACTTGCTCCGCGAACACACCGCCGGTTTGTTCCAATTCCCAATCGCTCGGGGTCGCCGACAAATAGATCGTGTCGGGCCGCATCTCATACCATTCTTCGAATTTCAGGGGCCGGTTGTCGATGCAGGAGGGCAGGCGGAAGCCGAACTCGGCCAAGGTCGATTTGCGCGACAGGTCGCCGCGGAACATGCCGCCGATCTGCGGTACGGTGATGTGGGATTCGTCGACGAATAGTATGGCGTCCTTGGGTAGATACTCGAACAGGGTCGGCGGCGGCTCGCCCGGCTTGCGTCCGGTCAAATGGCGCGAATAATTCTCGATGCCGGCGCACGATCCGGTGGCTGTGATCATTTCCAGATCGAAGGTGGTGCGCTGCTCGATCCGTTGCGCCTCGAGCAGCTTTCCCTCGCGCTGCAATTCTTCGAGGCAGATATCGAGCTCGGCCTTAATGGTTTTCACCGCCTGAAGCAGGGTCGGCTTTGGCGTGATGTAGTGGGAATTGGCGAACACCTTGATCTCGTCGAGGCTGCCGGTTTTCTCGCCGGTGAGCGGATCGAACTCCCAGATGGCCTCGATCTCGTCGCCGAACAGCGATAGCCGCCACGCCCGGTCTTCCAGATGGGCCGGGAAGATTTCCAGCGTGTCGCCCCGCGAGCGCAAGGTGCCGCGGTGAAAATCCGTATCGTTGCGGCGGTATTGCAACTCAGTGAGATCGCGCAGAATTTTCGTCCGGTCGGCCTTGTCGCCGACGCGGTAGGCCTTGGTCATCTTCAAGTATGATTCGGCATCGCCAATGCCGTAGATGCACGATACCGAGGCGACGATGACGACATCGCGGCGCTCGAACAGGGCCCGTGTGGCCGCGTGGCGCATACGGTCGATTTGCTCGTTGATCGAGGACTCCTTCTCGATATACGTGTCCGAGCGCGGCACATAGGCCTCGGGCTGGTAATAATCGTAGTAGGAGACGAAATATTCGACCGCGTTGTTGGGGAAAAACCGCTTCATCTCGGAGTAGAGCTGCGCCGCCAATGTCTTGTTGGGCGCCAGAATAAGCGCCGGCCGTTGGGTCTGCGCCATGGCCTGCGCCATGGTGAAAGTCTTGCCCGAGCCGGTAACGCCCAACAGCACTTGGTCGTGCTCGCCCCCGGTCAACCCACTCACCAAATCAGCGATCGCCCGGGGTTGATCTCCGGCGGGTTGGTATTCTGAAACCAAGTCGAAGTCTGCCGGCGCATTGCCCGCAGGATGGTCGTCGTTGAACCGTCGCGCCGGCAATTCGGCGGCGTCGGGAAAATATTTGGCTTGAACTTCAGAGAGATCGGCCATGGTCTCTATATAGGGCGAGCATGTGTGAAAAAGCCAGTCCGTCGGAGGCGTCTAGGTGTGGTGAAGCACCAGCAACCGGCAAAAGTCAGCGGTGACGAAGCGCCGTTCGGTGACCTTTAAACCCGCCGCTGAGACATATTGTTCGGTGTTTCGTTCGACCGACGCGCCAAATAACAATCTTAGCAACGGCGCGATGCGTTGATAGAGCCTGCGGCGGTCAGACACTGGCCTAGTCCGAAAGAAAGGATGCGGTTTGACCCATATCAATGTCC
>JABDJY010000363.1 GCA_013003285.1 Alphaproteobacteria bacterium
TGACATGGCGCCGATCGTCGGACGGGCACATGTTGGATATCTGCCTGATCAGCGCGTTGTCGGGATCAGCAAGTTGGCTCGCATTGTTGAGGTTTATGCCCGGCGTCTACAGATACAGGAAAAGATGACGGCGCAGATTGCCAATACCATTGATTCGGCTCTAAACCCGCGCGGCGTTGCACTGGTCCTTCAGGCTTCGCATCAGTGCATGACAACGCGCGGCGTAAATAAACCAGGTGTCGAAATGATGATCAGTCGCATGCTTGGTGCGTTCCGTGAACATCCGGCGACCCGTAACGAATTTATGACGATGATTGGCCACGACTGATCATCTCGAGATTAGAGACAACTTTGATCACGAAGTCAATTTTAGCCCGATCCAGACTCCACCCGCGGTGGCAAGGGCGGTCAGCATCGATCCCCAAACCATATCAACAACCGTTACCTTTACCGACCAACCTTTCAAGGTCGCCGCGTTAGTAAGGTCGTAAGTGCCGTACGCAACGAGACCAAATAATGCGCCCATCCACAATGCGTTTAGCACCGATCCGGTATCGACTGCGGGGCGGACAACCAGCAGCGCAAGGCCGATGCCGTACAACAGATAGAACGCGACGGCCGCCGGAATGACCGGTTTCTCCAGCAGGAGCGGACCGATTCGCGGGCGATAGATCAACCGGGCGGCATTGCTCAGCCAGATGAAGTCGATGACCACAAAGATGACGAAGGTAATGAGTGATGCTGCCGCGTAACTCTTAAGCATTTTCCGGTCCCCAAAGTTCATTGTAACGAGCATACCTCCCTACGCACGCCTGACCTTTATGGATCACTCTCGATTTCCCGAAACGATGCTTTGTCGGTTTTGCACGACGTCGGGTGATCTAGATGTTCGGCGCAACCGTACAAGGTTTGAAAACCACAAATTTTTAAGGGAATGAAGTGATGCGTCTTACCAAATCTTTGAGAGCTTTAATTCTTGTTGTTCCTTTTGCCGTAGCGGCCTGCGCCAACCAAATGGAAGCAAAAGCACCACAGGACATCGTTGATACGGCTGTGTCTGCCGGTCAGTTCAATACTCTCGTCGCGGCCGTAGAGGCGGCCGATCTCGTCGACACGCTTAAAAGCGACGGACCGTTCACGGTATTCGCGCCGACCGACGATGCTTTTGCGAAACTGCCCGCCGGCACGGTTGAAAATCTTCTGAAGCCGGAAAACAAAGCTCAGCTTGTTGCAATTCTGACCTACCATGTTGTGCCGGGCAAAATCATGGCGGCCGACATCGCCGGCAAGAAGGCTAATGTCGCCACAGTTCAGGGAAGCGAATTGGCCGTTGATGCCACCAGTGGCGTAATGGTTGATGGCGCCAAGGTCGTCGCTGCTGATATCGAAGCGACGAACGGCGTAATCCACGTTATCGATACCGTGGTGCTACCTAAGTAGTCTTTGAATAACGTCTTGTGAGGAGTTGCCGCTATAAGGGTGGCAACCTCTCGCAAGCCCATTCTCTTAGGGCGGAAACAGCCGTGTCGTCATCGTGGCAAGCAAGAAGAAAAATCCAATAGACCGATTTAACCTCCAACCCAAGGATGACAAAATGTGTTTGTGTACTTTGACGCTCCTCACGATTGCAGCGGTTTCTGGTTCTGTAGGCGTTGTATTGCTGGTCCGAGGACGTAGGCAGCCGCAGCAGCCCACGGAAGAATTTCAGGCCAATTGAATTTGTCCTGAACGCTTGTCATTGATGGCCGAGTATCACACCTGCACTCCAGATGATGAATTGAACCAGATCTCTGAATTGCAGGATTGGTAGCCAACGGATTATCGAAAGTACCGGCCATCAGGCTTATCAGACTTCGGGATTGGCCGCGCTGTCGTTGGGTCCTGAGCTCTTATATCAAACGACAACGGCAACGGGCACCAGGAACCCCTAATGACCGACAAATGGCATAAGACACTGCCGGTTCTTGGCCAGTTCTCGCAGGTGGCCGATCCGGCCCAATACACCCAATTGCCCGACGATTGGTTTATCGGCGTCTCCGACGTTGTGAAATCTACTGAAGCAATTGCGGCTGGCCGCTACAAAGCGGTGAACCTGGCAGGTGCCGGTACGATCAGCGCTGTCGCAAATGAACTAGACGGCGATCTACAGTTGTTCATTTTTGGCGGCGACGGCGCCCGCTTCGTCGTCCCACCGGCTCAGGCGACGCGTGCGGCCGAAGCTCTATCGCGTGTCTCCATGTGGGCGCAACGCGATCTGGATTTGGATTTGCGCGTCGGCATTATCAGCGTTGCCGAAGTCAGGACTGCTGGCTTCGACGTGCGGGCGGCATTCTGGCAGGCATCAAATGATGTTCGCTATGCCATGTTCGCGGGCGGCGGGCTTGAATGGGCCGAAACACAACTAAAGAACGGCTCAATTAGAATTAATCCGGCGAATTCTGACGACGAACCCAATCTGAACGGCCTGTCTTGTCAGTGGGGGTCTATTCAGTCGCGAAAAGGGAAGATTCTGTCGTTAATCGTCAAAGCGGCGTCGGGCGCGTCGCAGGTCGACTTTGCCAACACCGTTTCCCGTGCAATTGCTTTGCTTGAAGAATCCTCCAGTCTAAACCCCGTGCCGCCAGACGGTCCCGACGTGCGCTGGCCAGCCGCCTCAATCGCACTCCAGTCACGCATTGCCCATCAGGATCGAGCGCTTTGGTGGCGCCGGCTGTATGTATTGGTGACCGCAACTTTTATCTGGCTTGTCTTCAAATTTAGTTTGCGGATCGGCAGCTTCGAACCAGCTAACTACCGCCGTGAGGTCACGGTAAACACCGACTTTCGCAAGTTCGACGATGGTCTGATGATGACAGTGGATTGCTCGACCGATGTCGCCGAAAGATTACGTTTGCTTTTGGACGACGCGGCAGCAGCGGGAATCGTTCGATACGGTATGCATATGCAGGACGAAGCGCTGATGACTTGTGTCGTGCCCTCGGTGCTGACGTCCGATCATATGCACTTTGTAGACGGCGCCGGCGGGGGTTATGCCGCTGCAGCAGGGCAAATTCGTGAATGAATTACAAAAGGCACTGCACACCACTGAGCTGCGTGTCTTTTGAAACTACGCTGACTTACTGTGGTGTTTGGTGCTCCCTGATCTGCGCGTAGTAAGGCGAGTTGGAATGGGCGACGCAGTTCGATTGGGCTGGAGGCGAAAGGACTGTTGGATATGTACAAAAGTGGTGACATCGTCATCGTGAACGACAAAATGCAATGTTCCTATAGCTACGAGATCGTAGCGCCGATGGGCCGCGACTTCGCGCCTGACTTCGAGCCGCATTTCACCCCAAAGGAAATGCTGGAACTGGGAGTGTTCGAAGGGAAATATTGCAACGATTGCGTACCCGAATTACCCGAAGATTGGTTCGAGGAGGCAAAAATAGTAGACACTGCCGATCCTTCACTCAACCGCTTTGGCGTGAAAAGCCGACAACCACTGAGCGTATGGCGCGAGAAGGGCTGGATTATCGGACCAGATCCAAGAGGCTGGTTCCAGTGGTATTGCCGATATTACTTGGGCCGTAGGCTGCCGGAAATCGATGGCCGACAGGTCAAACGCTGGCGTTCTTTTCGGCGTCACGCTGCGCAGGTGCGCGCGAACTGTGAACCCGGTGATGTGTGGTGCAGACCACGGCAACGCCAGGCGCTGTTGCAATGGTCACATGATCCATTCATCTGAGATTAAGCAACCCTGATGAGGGATGTGGATTAGGAGTGGCTTTAGCAATTGCGCTTTCATTTGGTCTGCGCCGTTCATAAAAGACGTTGCCGAAAGTCTACGTCAGCGATCGACAAAATCTCATTTCCCAGTAGCTCTTGTAATTTAGAATAATTCTAATATACCTAAGCTGCGACACTTCAGAAAACACGATTGCCCACTGAACACCTCAATTCACTCAGTCAGAACAGGAGATCAACGTGGACGAAAAAGTTGCGGGTAAATGCCCGGTGATGCACGGCGGAATCACGAACACAGGCACATCGGTCATGGACTGGTGGCCTAACGCCCTGAACCTCGACATTCTTCATCAACACGATACGAAGACCAACCCCATGGGGCAGGACTTTAACTATCGTGAAGAGGTCAAGAAGCTCGACTTTGACGCCCTCAAGAAGGATCTGCACGCCCTCATGACCGACAGCCAGGACTGGTGGCCGGCGGACTGGGGGCACTATGGCGGGTTGTTGATTCGTATGACCTGGCACGCCGCGGGGACCTATCGCATCTCCGACGGCCGCGGCGGCGCCAGCACGGGCAATCAACGTTTCGCACCTCTGAATTCCTGGCCCGACAACGCGAACCTGGACAAAGCGCGCCGCCTGCTATGGCCGATCAAGAAGAAATACGGCAACAAGCTCAGCTGGGCCGATCTTCTCGCGTTTGCCGGTACCATCGCCTACGAATCCATGGGCCTGAAAACCTTCGGTTTCGGCTTTGGTCGCGAAGACATATGGCATCCGGAGAAGGACGTTTACTGGGGTTCCGAGAAGGACTGGCTTGGCGCGGACCGTTATGAGGACGACGACCGCGACTCTCTGGAAAATCCACTCGCCGCCGTGCAGATGGGCCTGATTTACGTCAACCCGGAAGGCGTGGGTGGTAATCCCGATCCGCTGCGAACGGCGCAGGACGTGCGCGTGACGTTTTCACGCATGGCAATGGATGACGAGGAAACCGTCGCGCTGACCGCCGGCGGCCATACTGTCGGCAAGACTCACGGAAACGGCGATGCGAGCCTGCTGGGCCCGGATCCCGAAGCCGCCGATCTCGAGGAGCAGGGTCTTGGCTGGCTCAACAAGACCAAGCGCGGCATTGGCCGCGACACTGTTACCAGCGGCCTCGAGGGTGCGTGGACAACCCACCCGACTAAGTTCGACAATGGCTATTTCGATCTTCTGTTCAAATACGAATGGGAATCGAAGAAGAGTCCTGCCGGCGCCTGGCAGTGGGAACCCATCGACGTCGCAGAAGAAGACAAACCGGTCGGCGTCGAGGATTCCTCGATCCGGGGCAACCTGATTATGACCGACGCCGACATGGCATTGAAAATGGATCCGGCCTACCGCGAAATCTCTCTGCGGTTCCAAAAGGACCCGGACGCCTTCCGGGACGCCTTCGCCCGCGCCTGGTTCAAGCTGACCCACCGCGATATGGGCCAAAAGGGACGCTATATCGGCCCCGACGTGCCGGAAGAAGACCTAATTTGGCAGGATCCTGTACCCGCAGGAAGCAGCAGCTACGACGTTGCCGCAGTAATGGCCAAAATCGCAGCTAGTGGTCTATCGGTCAGCGAGATGGTCGCAACTGCCTGGGACAGCGCCCGCACCTTCCGCGGGTCGGACATGCGGGGCGGCGCCAACGGCGCGCGCATCCGGCTGGCCCCGCAGAAGGACTGGGAAGGCAACGAACCAGCGCGTCTAGCCAAGGTTCTATCCGTTCTGGAAACGATCGCAGCCGAGACGGGCGCAAGCGTTGCGGACGTCATCGTGCTGGCCGGTAACCTCGGTGTCGAGCAAGGCGCAAAGGCAGCCGGCATCGATGTCAACGTCCCCTTCTCGCCCGGCCGCGGCGATGCAACGGACGAGATGACCGATGCCGACTCCTTCGAGCCGCTGGAACCTCTCCACGATGGGTATCGCAACTGGCTGAAGACAGACTACGCCGTCACTGCGGAAGAGCTGATGCTTGATCATACGCAGCTGCTAGGCCTGACCGCCCATGAGATGACGGCGCTTGTTGGCGGTATGCGTGTCCTCGGTACCAATCACGGCGACAACAAGAATGGCGTGTTCACCGATCGCGAAGGCGCCTTGACGAACGACTTCTTCGTTAATTTGACGGACATGGCCTACGCATGGAAGCCCGCGGGCGAGAACCTGTATGAAATCCGCGACCGCAAAACCGATGCGATCAAGTGGACGGCGACGCGTGTGGATCTTGTCTTTGGGTCCAACTCGGTCCTTCGCACCTATGCGGAAGTCTATGCTCAGGATGACAACAAAGAAAAATTTGTGAACGACTTTGTTGCGGCATGGACGAAGGTTATGAACGCAGATCGTATCGACCTAACCTGATCCTGGCGCCAAAGGCGCTCGACAGCAGCTACATTTGAGCCGCGTTCGAGCGGCTGGTTCAGGGCAGGTGCCGTCAGTCTGAAGCGTATCTGTCCGCGAAGTTACCTGGACTCAGGTCTACGCCACTATCGGACTCCGCTCAACCAGGACAGCGGAGCGATTGTGCTTATCGCCAGCAGAACGATTTAATGCTTGTGTTGCATCGATCGGTTGAGGCGGCAGTGCAGAGAAGTCTCAGACGCCCCGTTATGTTTTTCCTTACAAATCTGGAGGACAAAGCATCATGGATCGTCTCAAGAAAACAAACAGCACACAAAATCACGATACACATCGCAACAGAGGCAAACTTACCGGTCAAAAGCCTCCCCTGCAGCCAAAACACGTTTGGGCAATCAGGTCGCATCTGCATCTCACCGGTCGCGTGAGGGATTTGGCACTATTCAACCTGGCCATCGACAGCAAGTTGCGCGGTTGTGACGTCGTCAATGTCAAAGTCGAGGATATCGCTCCGCAAGGCTATTCGCTCGATCGAGCTACCGTGCGTCAGAAGAAGACCGTTCGGCCTGTTAAGTTCGAGCTAACTGAGCAAACCCGTAAAGCGATTGACGTCTATCTTGCCAACGTTAGGAAAACGCCTCGTGATTATCTGTTCGATGGCCGGTTCGAAGGCTGCGGTTTGTCCACCCGTCAGTATGCTCGATTGGTGTTTAATTGGATATCAAGCATCGGATTGGATCCGTCCCTATTTGGCACCCATTCCCTGCGACGAACCAAAGCAACATTGATCTACCGTCGAACCGGTAACCTCCGTGCGGTCCAATTACTTTTGGGACATTCTAAAGTGGAGAGTACGGTGAGGTATCTCGGTGTTGAGGTTGATGACGCACTGGCTATCGCCGAACAGATCGACGTCTAAACGCATGGGAGCAGAGCGGAAACGCTCTGCTCCTTCAGCATGTTGTGGGCATACTCTTTATCTGCTCAAAGTCATTTGAACGATTCCGGGGTTTTTCAGAAGCCATATCTTTCGATCGACCTGGGCTGATCCTTGTTCCTGTCGCAAAATTCCCTGATCTCCTGAATAATTCCCTGTTCGGGAGAAAAAATTCCCTGTTATTGGTTCTAGGGAAATTTCCAAAATGAGTCCGTAATTCCAGTGCTTTACCGGTATTCAATGGTCCGAATATAGTTCAATTTCGAAGTAATTCCCTGTTCTTTCCCTGTTAAACAGGGAAATCGAGCAGAGACGAGTTCGCTCGAGACTGAGTCCACTACCATCCCTTCAGTTATTAAAATTTGGTCGCGCCGCGCCGTGTTGTGGCGACGGCGTAGATCGAAGTCGTGGCGGCGATGAACAGGGTCGTGCCGTCAGGGCCGCCGAAGGTCAGGTTCGCGACCACCTCGGGCAGCAGGATCTTGCCGTAGAGATCGCCGTCGGGCGAATAGCAGTGCACGCCATCGGCGGCGCTGGTCCATACGAAACCCGCCCTATCGACGCGCAACCCATCGGGGACGCCGGGTTGGATATCGACGAACAGACGGCTGTTGGCCAGCGAGCGCCCGTCGATCACATCGAAGGCGCGGATATGGTGCGGCGCGTCGGCGTTGAAGCCCGGTTCGCTTGCGCCCATGATGGCGCCGCTATCGGCGATGTAGAGGATCTTCTCGTCGGGCGAGAAGGCGAGGCCGTTGGGCTTGTCGAAATCGTCGGCGACGATTGTCAGATCGCCGGTGCCGGGATCAACCCGGAACACATAATTGGCGCCCAACTCGCTATCGGATTTGTAGCCTTCCACATTGCTCAAGATGCCGTAGGGCGGATCGGTGAACCAGATGGCGCCGTCCGACGACATCACCAGATCGTTGGGCGAGTTCAGGCGGTTGCCTTGGTAATTGTCGGCGATCACCTGGACCGCGCCATCCGCGAAGCGCCGGATGACCCGTCGCCCGCCATGTTCGCAGGAAACCAGATGGCCGTCATGGTCGCGGATATGGCCGTTGGTGAATTCCGCCGGCCTGAGGAATTCGCGCGCGCCCGTGTCGCGGCGCCACGCCATCATGCGGTTACTGGGAATATCGCTAAACAGCAGGGTCTCGGTCTCGGCGAACCAGACCGGCCCCTCGGCCCAGATAAAGCCGGTGCAGAGCTGCTCGGGCGGCGTTGTCGTATCCACGAAGTCAGCAAATGCGTCTTCGACGATTTGGTAGCCTGCTTCCACTGCCATGGCGTTTCCCGGCGTAAGTTGCGATAGGTGGGCCGTCAGCGCGACCGGGCGTCGATAACGATCGAATCGACGGGTATTTCCAGCTCGCCCAGCATTGTTGTGCCTTCGTCATGGTACGATGACGTAATATTGGTGAGGCCTGCTTCGCGCAGAGCCGTTTCGACTTCCTCTTGCGAGCGAACCCGAAACCCGAATTGCGTGAAGGGCATGGCATTAAGCGACTCCGGTGAACGGATACCGAATAGGGCGCGTCCATCGGGTTTCAGCCAGTTGGCGACCTGCCCAAATAGTTCGGGTAGATCGTCGATGAAATAGAGCAGGTTGACGGCCATGAGAGCGTCCAGGCTGGCGGCGTCAACCGGTGCGGAGCGGCAATCGCCGTTATGAATATCGATTTTCGTAGAGCCCGCTGCCTGTAACCTGGTTGCGGCGGCCTGCGCCATCTCTTCCGAAAGCTCAATGCCAAGATAGCGGCCGCTATCGCCCAGTGCCTTGATGATGGGGATCGATAATGCGCCGTTACCGGGGCCGATCTCGGCGACTGTCTCGCCCGCTTGCGGCGCCAGGTTTTCGATGGTCCTTGCGGTGATGGCAGCGTTGGCTTCGTTCATTGCCGCCGCAATCGTCTCGGCCTCGTCTCCCGAGGGGCGTGCGAGTTGGGCGGCTACGCCTCGAAGTTTCGTCTCGTCCATATTTGTATTTTCCTATCAACTATCAGGTGGGATGATTTCCTGAACGCACACATCGTCGACAACATGGGCACGGCCGATATCGTCTAGATGGGCGCGCTTCTGCTCATTGGTCAGATTGGCGCCGACACCTTGGGTCATGGCCAGCACCACCGAGCGGTCGCTCATATCGAGCCAGAAGGTACGGCGCACCAGCTTGCCGTCAGCGTCGCGCGCGAACGGGTCGTCCGGATTGGCGCCGAGATCGGGTTGGTAGTAGTTTGCCATCGCGTTTGTATCTTTCTTGCTGGGGC